>NZ_JBQQCE010000381.1:0-9692 GCF_052245645.1 Streptomyces sp. KR55
GTCAGGAGTACGGCGGTTGAGGATCGCCGATCGCCGCGCTTCGTCGTTGGGTTGCCCGGCGACCGTGGAGTAGGCCAGGACACGGAAGTCCACGTCCTCGACCACCACGGGCCCCCCGATGAGCCGGGCGGCCGCGTCTACGATGTCGAACAGGTCCTCGACGGGCCTGTCCGCCGCGAGCTCGCTCAAGCGCCCACCTTGCGGTCACCGGCCGTCCAGTATCGATCCCGCGGATGCCGCCGCATGATCTTGCCAGCCCCCGTCGTGGGCAGCCCGGTCACCATGAACGGTTCGTTGCGCACCGTCGCGGCCCGGTTGGCGTGGCTGAGCGTCGCCCCTTTGGGCATGCCGGTCGTCCCGCTCGTGTAGAGGATCGTGGCCGGATGGTGGGGGAGGGGGCGTGTGCAGGGCGCAGGCGCCGCCTCACGCAACCGGTCCAGCGTTGTGTCACCAGGGCCTCCGGCGACGGTGACCACGTGCCGTAGCGCGGGCAGCTGGTCACGGACCTCGGCCAGCCGCTCGGCCCAGTCGGGGGAGGCGAACACCACCGCGGTGGTGGAGTCGCTGAGGACGTGCACCAATTCGCGCAGGTGCAGCCGGGTACTGAGGGCGGTCCGCACGAACCGGCTGGCGAGCCCTCTGGCAATGCGGTGGACGCGGTCGCCGAGAGCGCAATAAGTCAGCGTCGTGGCGCCGTCTCGCACGGCGACGCGAGAGCCGTACTGGTGGTATCCCCGCTCGTAGAGGTCCGCGATCGTGACCTGCGCAGCGCGCTGACGGTGATCCAGTCCGTCGTGGCCGATCACGCCGGCGCCCCCGGATGTGCCCTGACCCACCTGGGTCGCTCCGCTGAGCATCGTCGCCCAATCTCTTCGCCCGTCACAGCGTCTGTCCCTGCCGGTCTGAAATCGCCCGTCTGAAATTGCCGGTCAACGTACTATGCGTGTACCGATCGGTAGATACAAGCCTTTGAGTCGGCGAGCCGATGCCCGGTGGCAGGGCCGCCGCGGTGCATTTTGGGC
Organism: Streptomyces sp. KR55; assembly: GCF_052245645.1. Lineage (NCBI taxonomy): Bacteria > Bacillati > Actinomycetota > Actinomycetes > Kitasatosporales > Streptomycetaceae > Streptomyces > Streptomyces sp. KR55. Next base: position 1,023 of record NZ_JBQQCE010000381.1, read on the forward strand.
GCCCTCACTCTCGCAACCGAGGCGTTGACGCGCGCCGGGCAGCCTGATCCCGCCCGTACATGGGCAGCGCCCGTCCGGGCGATATTCTGGGGACCGCCGATACAGGTCGAGAGTGAGGGCGGCGTCGAGGATGACGGTTACGGCTTTCGAGGCGAACCGGGCGCGCGTGATCGGGATCGCGGCGGACCTCTTCGCCAGGAACGGCTACCACGGCACCGGGATAGCCGAGCTCGGCCAGGCGGCCGGTCTCGGGCGGGGCGCGCTCTACCACTACATCGGCAGCAAGGAGGCCGTGCTCTACGCCATCAGCAAGGAGCAGGTCGACAAGATGAACAGCTACGCCGAGGAGCTGTTCGATCTGGGGCTGGAGCCGGAGGACCTGCTCCGGCAGTTGGCGCGCGGGTTGCTGCGCAACATCACCGAGCATCGCTCCGAGTGGGCTGTCTTCTTCCGCGAGCACACTGCGCTGACCGGCGCGCGCCGCGACCAGGTGATCGCGGCGCGCGAGCGGTACGAGAGCTACTGGCGGCAGGCGCTGGACAACGGCGTGCGCGTCGGTGCGCTGCGCCAGACACCGCGCCTGCTTGTGAAGGGGATCCTGGGCATGCTCAACTACACCTACCTGTGGCTCGATCCCCACGGTGAGCTGACCCCGGACGAGGTGGCCGACATGTTCCTCGACGCGCTGATCGAGGGTATCCGTCTCTAGTGCCGTATCAGTCGACGTTCGCCCTGCCCACGATCTCGCGTAGGCGTTCGTCGGCGGCGTGCTCGCTCCGCCCACGATGTAGCGGCGGATCATGCTGCCGAGCGCGTTGTGGCCGGCGTGGTCGCTGCCGTCGAGGCGAAGTGACGCAGGGCGTCGAAACGGGCCTCGATGCGGCTCAGTCATGAGCTGTTGGTGGGCATGTAGGCGAACTCGGTGTTGTTGACTGCGGCCGGCCGCCGACTCGGCTTGCTGGGGCCGTAGAACCTGTCCTTGCCCGAGTCGTAGGCCGCGCAACACGCCCTTCCTTGCGGAGCAGGACCCGTAGGCCATCGTGGCTGATGTCGGCGACCACCTCCTCGGCGACCGGGAAGTCGGCCTGCTCGGCCAGGATCCAGGTCGAAAACGGCAGCCCGTGCTCGGCCGGCTGGGGTTCCGTTGGACGCCAAGGACCTCCGGGTCATCGAAAGGCGCGCCTCGAAGCCGTCGGCGTTGAAGTTGTGGGATCAGGTCCCGGTTGCGTTCCGCATAACTCCGGCGTGGTGCTCATCGCTTCGCTCGGTGGGCTTTCCGGGTGACACTGCCTACGCGAGTGTGAAGGCGGCGGCCGTGGGCTTCGCCTGTTCCCTGGCGAAGGAGGTCGCTTCGCAGTGAGTGCCATTCAACGTGCTCGCGCGGGCTTCGTCGACACCGACATGACTTGGCCACTCGGACGCCTCGCGTCACAAGATCGCCGACGCTACGCTGCTCGGCCGGTTCGGTACGATCGCACGGCGGCGCCGGCCTGTCGACGACGGCGCGCCGCGACGGCGACGACTACGTGATCAACGGGCGCAAGTGGCTCATCGCGAGCTCCGACATCGCTTCGCACTCCTGGTGTTCGCAGAGACTTCCGCGAAGGAGGTCTCGGCCGTCATCGGCGCCCAGGATGTGCGGGTGCCGGTGTCGGCTCTGGTCGGCGCCGAAGGTGAGGGCGGCGCGCACCTGGAGCGGGCGTTGGAGATCAGCCGCGTGTTCATCGCCGCCTCCTCGCTCGGCACGGCGTCGCGTGTGCTGGAGCTGTCGCTGAAGTACTCCCAGGTGCGGGTGACGTTCAGTAAGCCGATCGCCGGGCGCCAGGCGATCCAGCGGTACCTGGCCGAAATGGCGGCCGATGTGTACGCGTTGCGTGGCATGCTGGTCGACGCCGAGTCTCGAGCGGCTCTACCGAGACGCGCGCCTGAAGTGGCTGGAGTGGCACACTCGTGATCCAGTACATGGTTCGGCCCGTGAACTGATTGACGGTTACACGTTCGACGACGCGTTCACCGTCGCCGGCTGACTCCTGACACCTTCATCGGCCGGACGCCTCGGAGTGCCCGGCCAACGTCATTGTGGCGGTGCTCGCAAAAGCCCGGGCTGAGCTGACAGGGTGCCCTGGCTACTTCGACTGACCAACTTGCCAGGGGATTGTCGAAGCGTAAACGAGGTCTTCGACGACCGGACCCGCGACGAGCCAGGTCTGCTCGGCGCGAGACTAACCAGGGTACCCGAATTCATTGTACTGTTCGGTCCATAGTTGCACTCCACGAGAGTCATGTGCACAAAGCGGATAGTCAAGAAAACAAGATCTCGCAGTAGTGCATGGCCATTGTACCAGTTGGTCCAACATGGTAGAACGATCTCGGAAGCACGGAGGTTCGCAGTGCTGCGAAGCGGGACACTCCAGGCGACGCTCACGTCGGCCTACTCGGACGTCTACGACAAGTTCGGCTCTCGGGCGGCGGTCCTCGGGCCCGGCGATCAGGTTCTGACCTATGGTGAGCTCGGCGATCGCGCCCGGCGCCTGGCCCACGGGTTGACCCGGCTCGGCGCGGGGACAGGGGACCGGGTGATCGTGATCGCCGCGAACCGCGCCGCGAGCTTCGTCGTGGACCACGCGCTCGCCGCGGGTGGGTTCGTGCGGGTCGCTCTGTCGATCAAGCTCCATCCTCGCGAGGTCGTCCAGATAGCCCGGGACTGTGACGCGCGGGTGGCTTTCGTCGACGCGGAGCGTGAGCGGGGCGTGGTAACGGCCTTCGCGGAGGCGGGCCTGGACGTCGCCGTTGTCGCGCTCGACGATCCCGCAGGTCCGGTGGCTGCCCGGTACACGGACCTGCTGTACGGCCCCGAGCTGGACCCGGCCCAGCCGGGTCCTGAGGACCTTGCGTGGCTGCCGTACACCTCGGGCACGACTGGTGAGCCGAAGGGCGTGATGCTCAGCCACCGGAACCTGCTCGCCTACTGCCGCAACCTGATGACGGAGCTCCCGCCCATCGAGACCCAGGACGTAGTGCTGCATGTCGCCCCGCTAACCCATCTGTCCGGTTACGTTTCACTGCCGTACCAGCTCCGGGGCGCTCAGCACGTCCCTCTGGCGTCGTTCGACCCCGAGTCCGCGTTGCGTGCGGTCGCCGAGCACGGGGTCACGGTCCTGCCGATCGTGCCGACGATGCTCAACATGATGCTGCCCGCACTGGAAACCGGGACGTGGGACACGAACTCGCTGCACACCGTTGTCTACGCCGGTTCGGCGATCGCGCCGGACCGGCTGGCACGGCTGGTCAAGCGGCTCGGCCCGGTGTTCGTTCAGGGCTACGGCCTGACCGAGACACCGCTGCCTCTGACCGCGCTGTCCAAACAGGACCACGTCTTCGACCCGGACGGACCGCTGCCCGCCCGGCTTGGCTCGGCGGGCCGGGTCAACCCGTTCGTCCAGCTCCGCCTGCGGACCCCGGACGGGCGGGACGCCGCGGAGGGTGAGGAGGGCGAGATCCAGGTCCGCGGCGACATCACGATGCTCGGCTACTGGAACCGCCCGGACGCTACAGCCGAGGTGCTTCTCGACGACGGCTGGGTGGCCACCGGCGACATCGGCCGGTTCCACGAGGGCTACTTGCACATCGTTGACCGCAAGAAGGACATGATCGTCTCCGGCGGCTTCAACGTGTTCCCGGGGGAGATCGAGAACGCCATCTCCGCGCTCGACGGCGTGTCCGAGGTCGCTGTGATCGGGATCCCGGACGAGCGCTGGGGAGAGACGATCAAGGCCGTGATCAGCGTGCGTGACGGATACCGGATCACGGCCGACGACATCGACCGGATCTGCCGGGAGCGCATCGCCAGCTACAAGCGCCCGCGCTCGGTGGAATTCGCCGACGTCATACCCAAGACCGCAACCGGCAAGATCCAGCGGAACGAACTGCGCCGACGTCACTGGGCGGGCGCGGAACGCCGGGTGGGCGGCTGACCGTGGAGTTCACGACGAGGAGTCAACTATGACAAGTGAACGACAGCCTGCGCTCGCGGGCCGGTTCGATATCCTGCCGCTGGAGTCCGTCCTGTTCGGACCCGGGGCGTCTGGCTCGCTCGCCGCGGAGTGCGAAAAGCGCGCGGTCAATAGGCTCCTGGTCCTCGCCTCGGCCAGCCTGGCGCGGGCGATCGACATACGGGAGCGGTTCAACGCTGCGACGGGCGGCCGGGTCGCGGCGGTCTTCACCGGCGGTCGGCCGCACGTGCCGCACGATGTCGTGCTCGCTGCGGCCCGCATGGCGCGGGAAGTCGGCGCCGACGGTGTGCTGAGTGTCGGCGGGGGCAGCGTGATCGACCTGGGCAAGGCCGTCGTCCTGTGCCTCGCCGAGGGCATCGACTCCAGTGCGGCCCTGTTTCGCTGGAAGGTGGTCGTCTCACCGCCCGGCAAGAAGGAGAACCCGGTGTCCACGGCGGCGAAGGTTCCGCACTTCGCCGTGGCCACCACGTTGTCCGCGGGCGAGTTCACCCACATCATCGGGATCACCGACACCACCCGCGGAGCGAAGGACCTCTACCTCTCGCCGGACTTCGTCCCACGGGTAGTGGCTCACGACCCGGAGCTCGCGACCCACACGCCGCGTTCGCTGTGGGCGTCGACGGGGATCAAGGCCGTCGACCACGCGGTGGAGACACTCTGCTCACCGCGGGCCCAGCCGGTGACCGATGCCTTGGCCGCGGACGCGCTCCGCAGGCTGACCCGGTACCTGCCCGTGTCGGTCCGCGATGCGGGCGATCTGCGCGCCACGGGGCAGTGCCAGATGGCTGCCTGGCAGTCGGTCTTCGGAGTGACCAACGTCAGTCTCGGTCTGTCACACGGGATCGCCCACCAGCTCGGCGGCCGTCTCGGCGTCCCTCATGGCGTCGGGTCGTGTGTGCTCCTGCCGACCGTGCTTGAGTACCACGCGGAATACACGCGGGGTCCGCAGCAGGTGGTCGCGGAGATCCTCGCCGAGTCGACTGGCCAGTCCGGCAAACTCGGGGCGCCCGAGCTCCTGCGCCGGTTCATCGCCGGGCTCGGGCTTCCCACCAGGCTGCGCGAAGCGGGGGTCGGAAGGGACGAGTTGGGTGCGATCGCGCAGCACACGATGGGTGACTTGATGGCCGCCGCGGCCGCGGGCCCGCCGCTTGGCGAGGGCGACATCGAGAAAATCCTCAACCAGGCCTGGTGACCGCGGCCGATGGTCAGGTGTGCGCCGAACACAGACGGGCTCGGCGCACACAACCGCACTCAGCGCAGCGCATGAGCGGGTCGGCGTACGCACTCGGCGCATGAGCCCGTCAACGTACGCACTCAGCGCATCAGTGGGGCGGCGTATCAGCGCCGAGGCCGTTCTTCGCACAGTGTGCTCGGGTGCGTTCGAGCTTGCGAAAAGACGCCCTGGATGCCGACCGCGTCGCCGGCTTCTTCCACGCCGTTCCGGGACCTCCACCGTGTGCACGTCTCCGGCCGGCTCGAATACGCAGCTGCCATGCTCGGCCCACTCTTCGAGCTACCCGGAGCGGTGCAGGACGCTTGACCCGGCGACGCGTCCTCGAGTTACGGGCTCCCGGGTACTCCCCGCAGCGATCCCCTCGATCTTCCGGGGTCTCCCGGTGACGAGCACGGTGCGATGGCGATCGACGTCTACGCGCTGCGCGGCATGCTTGCCGACGCCGCCGCCAAGTGGGACGCCGGCGCCAGGATCCCCGCCGCGTCCGCGATGGTCAAGCAGTTCGGACTGGAGGCCGTGGGCCGCGTGACCGACCGCGCCCTGCTGGTACACGGTGGCATCGGCTACACCCGCAAGCACCCCATCGAGCGGCTCTACCGCGACGCGTGGCTGAATTGGCTGGAGGAAGGCAGCACCCCCACCATCCAGTACATGGTGACCGCACGTGAGCTGCTGTCCAGCTACCGCTTCCATGACGGTTTCGACGGGATAGGCTGGCGTATTGCCGTCGCGTGTGAACGACGCGACCGCGTGGTCGCCACCCGCGAACGCTACGAGGGGTACTGGCGCCGGGCGCTGGACCGGGGATACACCTTTCTGTGGTTCGAGCCAGAGGGTGAAGTCAGCCCGGAGGAACTGGCCGACGAGTTCCTCGACTCGTGGCCCGAAGGGCCATGCCGTCAGGGCATGCGGCCATCATCGCTTTCTATTTCTCAGCCGGATTCATCAACCCTCAAGATGAACCGGGGTCGGCCGAGCCACACAGTCGCAATCGCTCTTTCCCCATCGAGCATCGACATCTGCGTTCCTGGCAGCCGGCTGCGCCGCGCTCGACGGACACTGGCCAACGCCCCGTCGCGGTCGGCCCCAGCCTTCACCGCACATCGCTCCCGTAAGGACCCAAGACGATGCAGTTCGGTATGAGCTCCCTCCAGGCCTCCGTGGAGTCCTGGAAACCCGGCCCGGTCACCGACGAGGACTTGCTGCCCACGGGGCCCGTTGCGGCGCTGTCGGCACTCCTCGATGAGGCCGAGCCGGTCACGACGGTCGGCGACCCCCTCCCGCCGCTGTGGCACTGGCTCTACTTCCTGAACTGGCCCGCGCAACATGACCTCGGGGCCGACGGCCACCCCGCGCACGGCCGCTTCCTGCCGCCCATCCCCGACCGGCAGCGGATGTTCGCTGGCGGTCGCTGCACCATCGCCGAGCCGCTGCGTCTCGGTGAGCGCGCCGAACGCGTGAGCTCTCTGCAGAACGTCGTGGTCAAGCAGGGCAGGACCGGCGAACTGCTCTTCGTGACGCAGCGCCACGAGTTCCGCCAGGGCGGCCGCACCTGTCAGGTCGAGGAACAGGACATCGTCTACCGCTCCGGCCGCAGCCCCGCCCGCGGCACCACGGTGCTCGACGAGTCGGCCGTGCCCACCCTCGACGCGCCCTGGAAGCTCGCCGTGCAACCGGATCCGACCCTGCTCTTCCGGTTCAGCGCGCTCACCGCCAACGCCCACCGCATCCACTACGACGCGCCCTACGCCCAGGACGCGGAAGGCTACCCAGGACTTGTGGTCCACGGCCCGCTGCTGGCGCTGCTGATGCTGGAACTCGTGCGGCGCAACGACCCGTCGCGACGGGTGGGATCCCTCTCCTACCGGCTGCGGAGCCCCGTTTTCTCCGGCGAACGCCTCCTCGTCTGCGGCGCGCTGTCGGACGGCCGCGCCGAGATGCAGGTCGCCACCCAACGGGAGACCCAGCACGCCACGGGCGAGGTGACGTTCGCATGACCGACGCCGCCGGCCCGATCGCCACGGCCCGCAGTCTGCTCTTCGTGCCGGGCCACCGGCCGGACCGCTTCGCCAAGGCCACCTCATCCGGTGCCGATCTGGTCATCATCGACCTTGAGGACGCTGTCTCGGCGCGCGACAAGGTCACCGCTCGTAACCACACCGCCTCCTGGCTGGCCGAGGGCAACCGCGCCATCGTCCGGATCAACCCTCCCGGAACCCCTTGGTTCGAGGACGACTTGGGCCAGGTCGCCCGCCACGGCTGCCCGGTCATGGTGCCCAAGGCCGAAGACCCCGCCGCACTCCAGGAGATCACCGCCCGCACCGCGGGCAGGTGCCCGATCATCGCCCTCATCGAGACCGCCGCCGGAGTGGAGCGATGCGCCGACGTGTGCGCCACGGCCGGTGTCGTCCGCGCGGCCTTCGGCAATGTCGACCTCGCCGGTCAGCTGGGGGTCGCACCCGACGACCACACCGCTTTGACCTACGCCCGCTCCAGGCTCGTCTCGGCGTCCACCGCGGCAGGCATCAGCCCCCCGATCGACGGTGTCACCACCGCGATCGACGACACCGACGCCCTGACAACGGACATCGCCCACGCCCGGCGCCTGGGCTTCACCGGCAAACTGTGCATCCACCCGGCGCAGCTCCGGGCCGTCGCCCACGGATTCGCGCCCACCGGGAGCGAGCTGGAGTGGGCACGGACGGTCCTCGACGCCGGTGAGTCGGTGGCGGCGGTCAAGGGGCAGATGGTCGACAAGCCGGTCCTGGACCGTGCCCGGCGCATCCTGGCCAACGACATCCGCGGGGATGAGCAGGAGGCAGGCGGTGACGACGGACACCGCCTGCCTCCAGGTGTTCTTCAGGGCGAGCCGGTCAGCCCTTGCGGGACTTGATCTCCTCGGTGAGCTGCGGCACGACGTCGAACAGGTCGCCGACCACGCCGCAGTCGACCAGCTCGAAGATCGGGGCCTCGGCGTCCTTGTTGATCGCCACGATCGTCTTCGAGGTCTGCATGCCCGCGCGGTGCTGGATCGCGCCGGAGATGCCGGAGGCGATGTACAGCTGCGGCGACACGCTCTTGCCGGTCTGGCCGACCTGGTTGGTGTGCGGGTACCAGCCCGCGTCCACCGCGGCACGCGAGGCACCGACGGCCGCGCCGAGGGAGTCGGCCAGCGCCTCGATGATCGCGAAGTTCTCCGCGCCGTTCACACCGCGGCCACCGGAGACCACGATCGCGGCCTCGGTCAGCTCCGGACGGCCCGTCGACTCGCGCGGCGTGCGGGCGGTGACCTTGGTGCCGGTGGCCTGGGCGGAGAAGGTCACCGACAGGGCCTCGACCGCACCGGCGGCCGGGGCCGCCTCGACGGCCGCGCTGTTGGGCTTGACCGTGATGACCGGGGTGCCCTTGGAGACACGGGACTTG
>NZ_JBQQCE010000382.1:0-9689 GCF_052245645.1 Streptomyces sp. KR55
GGATGCGGGGTCTGTTTGATGTGGCTGAACTGGTGCGGCCCGGCTGCCGAGGTCAGTCGTATCGTCTCCGGCATCCTGACCGTCAGCTCTCATCCCTCCGTGCCGTGACACCCCCCGTAGGTCCGACCCGATCCGCACCAGCAGCCGGCCCCCTTCTGCGGCGGCCAGGCAACCGCCCGCCCCCTCGCCGCCAGCGTCGTCGCATACTGCGGCAGCAGGTCCGCGTCCGAGGGCGACGAACCCTCCGACGCCGCGAACGCCTCGTACGACGGCACCGTCCCCGTCACGATCCCCAGGTTCGGCGTCCCGGACGACGCCAGTTCCCGAAGCGACGCCTCTATCGTCGCCAGGTGCTCCTCATGCGAGGGATACTCCGCGGCCAACGACGGATACGCAGTCACCAGCTCCGCCAGTTCCCCCGCCGGCCAGTGCAGCACCGCCACCGGGAACGGGCGGGACAGTGCCTCCCGGTAGGCGCCCAGTTCTGCCCGCAGGCGGGAGATCTCCGCCTCAAGTTCCGCCGGGTTGTTCGAGCCCAGAGACCACACCCGTTTCGGGTCGTGCAGCTCGTCCAGGGACACCGGCATTGAGTGGAGTGTGTCCGCGAGCAGGTCCCACTCGTCGTGGGCGACGCCCAGCATGCGGCGGACGCGGTGGCGGCCGAACAGCAGGGCGCGCGTGGAGTACGGGGGTTCCGACACGTCCGTGAGGAGCAGCCGTGCGCCCTCTGTGAACGTCTCCTGCGCCGCCTCCAGCTCGTCGTGGGATTCCAGGGCCTCGGCGATGATCACCCAGGGGGCCGGGTCCCGGGGCGAGGCTGTGCGGATGCCCTCGATGATCGCCCGGGCCTCGGCCTCGTGGCCGTACTCCCACAGGTTCGAGGCCTTCAGGGCTCGGACCAGGGAGGGGTTCTCCAGGGCGTCGGCAGACAGCAGGCGGTCGTAGAGCGCGGACGCGGCGGGGCGGTCGCCGGCCAGTTCCAGGTGGGCGGCGGCCCTCAGGAGGAGGGCTTCGGCGTCCTCGGGGTACAGGCCGACGGTTCGCTCCAGGCGGGCCGCTTCGGCGTGGTGGTCGACGTCGACGTTCTCGGCGGGCGTGTCGGGGCGCATGGGGGACACCGTACTGCCGACGGGTGTCGGAGGAGAGGTATTGGCAGGTCACTGACATCCCGGCCGCCGGGGCAGCCTGGCGGGAGGCAGTGATCGCTGAGGTTCGGTTGGAGGGCCGTCGGGGCTGTGGATGTGTGGTGACGAGGGCGGCATTCCCGTATGCCCCGCGCACTATCAGTGACCTCAGCGAGATCGCCGGCCGGCCAGTGTCCGGCATTGATGCCGGTCACAGGCTGTCGCCGTGCGCACCCGGTCCCTGGTGCGCACGGCGATCTCTCCTACGAGTCGTCCCAGGCCAGCCTCTCCTTGTTTCCGGCAGGGAGCGCTGCTGCGTCCCAGTAAGTCCATGGGTCTTCGCGGGACAGCTCGGTCTGCGTCATGGTGACCGACTTGTTGGGCTGTTGCTGGAAGGCCAGACGCTCGACCCAGCTGGAGGTGACGACGCACAGCCCGTCGCTTGCCACCCAGTGCACCGGGGGAACGCAGTCCAGGTACTCGATCTTCAGGTCGAAGACGCGACGGCCTGGGGCGACCTCCTTCGTTTCCAGATCAGCCCTCACATCGTGTCGGATCTGTTCGTTCAGAAGCCGTATTCATACCGGTCATCGAGCTTGGGGATCGAACAAGAATCCTGATCGGATGATCTCGGAGTGGTTCATGCATGAGGACAGGGCCTCGTGGCAATGGTGACGCTCGTCGACGTGGCCGCAGACTAGGTCGCGACCCATCGCTCCCTGAACAGCGCAAACGTCGGGCTCCCGAACGGTCCGGGGCTGCCCGGCGGCAGTTCCGCGGGAACGTACCGGGCGCCTCCGGCTCCGTCAAGTCCCGAGTTGTCGGAGCGTGACGGCGTTGTGCCGGTCGGGCTTACTGAAAATGTGGGCCCACCAGACATGGACACGGGGCCGCAGGGGTGGGGCGGAAGTCCTCGCCGAGGGTTTTCCCGCTCACCGAACCGCCTGTTATCCCGGCAGGGCGGTCCCGGCCGGAACCGATCCGCCAGCCGGCCCCCCGAATTCCCGGGGCACGTCGGGAAACCCCTCGACAGAAGGAGAAATCCCATGACCCATGGCGTTCACGCCCACAACGACGCACAGCCCAAACGGCGGGGCTTCCGCCTCGCGATGGTCTTCGCCTCGACCGCTTTGCTCTCCGGGGGCGTCATCCTTCCGGCAACTGCCGCGACGGCGGCCGTGAGCCAGCCCGCCCCCGCGTCCGCCGTCACCGACGGCGGAAAGGGCGGTAACGGCGGCGAGGAAGGCTGCGCCGGTGACTGCGGTCCAGCCCCATGGGACCGCCCCGCAGGCACCGGCGGAACGGGCGGTGACGAGCGAGAGGTTGGCCACGTCCGCCCCGGCGGAATCGGGACACCGCCGCGTTACGAGGTTGGCCACGTCCGCCCCGGCGGAATCGGGACACCGCCGCGTTACCCTGATCCCCCGGTATGCGAGAAGAAGCCTTGGCTCTCTAACTGCCCGCCTCTGTAGTCGTCGCCGAGCGCGACGGGGACGTAGCCGCAGGCTTCGATCAGTGCGGCGTACTTCTGGTTCGGAGTGAACGACCGGCCGGGTGCGGCCGGGTCCCGCAGTCCGTCATGGGGGCGGTTCTGCCACTTCGCGACGAGCCACTCATGGGCAGTGAACAACCTTCGGTGGCAATGATCAAGGTTCGATGGCCCAGGACATCTCGGGTGCGCATCGGCTCCTCCTGGTGCTGGCTGCACGGCTGTCACGCCGGCGCCAGGGGTGGGTTTCGGGGGTTCTTGCAGGATGCTGACTCCTATGAGGTCACAAACGCCCGTCCGGCCGCGTGCGTGGCGGTCCCGCCGACGAGCCGACAAATCCCGAACAGGACAGTCAACGACGTCAGTCAGAGGGCGAGTCGGGCTCATCAGCAGAACCACCAGTCACATGATCACTGCGGCTTCTATCGGTGCGGTCCGGTTGACTGCACGCCCACGTCAGGCTGCGGAGACCTGTGGAACGAGCGTTGCGACGGCGTTTGCATCTAGCCTCGATCTTGCATGGGGGTCCGCCAGCTCGCTGACGGACCCCCGACCCGCACGCGCGGGTACGACCCGATGCGCTTTCTTCGCCTGAGAAGTGCAGCCTCAGAGCGTCACCCCGTCCACCTGCAACGTCTGCACCGCCCCCGCCGCGAACGGCACGCTCACCGACTTGCCGGAGACGTACGTGTCCGAGTACGCGCGGTAGCGGTCCGAGCCGGACGTTGCCGTGTTCCAGCGGGGGACCAGGCCGCCCGAGCCGCCGGTCACCGTCGAGAAGCGGGAGAGGTCGAAGGTCAGGGTCTGGGCCGACGTCGAGGTGTTCACGGCGACTATCACCAGGCGCCTCGACGATGCTGAGTACGCCGCTGCCGCGTAGCTCACGCCTGTGTCCAGGATCGTCATCCCGGGGCGGATGTGGCGGCTGAACTGGGCCATGACGTAGTACTTGGGCTGGACCGTCGTCGGCTGCAAGGTATTCGCGTCGTACGCGATCATCGCCCAGCCCGTCGTCGGGTCCATCACCTGCCAGTAGCACCAGGCCGTCGGGTGCAGCCAGCGGAAGTCGTAGCAGAGGTTCGACGCCAGGGTCAGGCCCGTGGCGTCGCCGTCGCCCGTTTCGGAGTTCCAGAGCTTCTTGCCGGACGTCGTCACCACGTCCGTGTACAGCAGGTCCCGGCGGCCGCCCGAGCCCTGGTAGCCGTGCACGTTCACCTGGAACACCAGGGCCCTGGTGGAGGAGCCGAAGGAGGCCCACGTCGAGCGGGCCGTGTCGTAGTTCGTCTCGTCGGAGGCCGAGATGCGGACGCCCGTCAGGCCTCGCTTGTCCAACTCGCTGCGCATGTACGGGAGTACGGCCGCCTGGACCGCCGGGTCCATGTGGCAGCCCTCCTGGGTGCCCGTCGCCGTCCACCAGGTGGAGGCCGGCTCGTTGAACGGGTCCACCGTCGCGAAGTTCACGCCCCAGTTCGTACGGGCGTACGCCGCGACTGCTGCCAGGTGGGAGGCGTGCTGGCGGTAGTTCCAGGTCTGGAGGTTGTTGCCGCCGTCCGCCGCGCCGGACGGGTTGTGGTTGTCACACATCCACCACATCGGTGAGTTGGCGAAAAGCTCGGTGATCGCTCCGCGCTGTACGGCCTTCTGCAGCATCGCGCGCTGGGCCGCGTCCGCCGTCCAGTCCCAGGCCGAGGACGTCGGGTCCTCGTTGTTCCAGTCCTGCCAGAAGCCCTCGATCTGCTTGAAGGCGGGGATGTTGGGGGACTCCGCCATCGTCTCGCCGTTCACGCTGTTCCAGCTGCACGCGCCCAGGTTGTAGCGGGCGATGTTGAGGCCGAGGCCGGGGAGTGCCGTGCCGTTGTACGTCACCGAGTTGGTGGTGAAGAAGAGGTCGGCGAAGTCGTTCCGGTTGCCGAAGACGTTCGCCCACCAGGCGAGGGACGTGCCCCAGCCCTCCCATGTGCCGTACGTCGTCGACGGGTTGACGGCGATCGTGGCGTCCGCGTGTGCGGTGCCGGTCGCCAGGGCGCTGCCGAGGAACGTACCGCCTGCCGCGGCCAGCAGGGTTCTGCGTCGGATCATGGCTTCTCCGCCTCCATCAACTGCCGGGTGGTCGAACCGGCGTCGGGGCCCGTCCCGCTCATGCCGTCAGGAAGCATCGGGTGTGGCGGGTGGGTTGTCGAGAGGCGTGACAGCGCTTTCTGCGGCTTTCTCGAACCCCTTTCTCAAACCAATGGAAGAAGGGTGGGCAGGAGTGTTCGAGGGTGCGGACGCGTATGGGTCTGGTGACCTCGTGGCGTGGCGCTTATCGTGCGGGCGGCCCACGTGGAGGAGGCGTCCGCCATGCGCGTTCCCGTCGTGCAGCACGGCACCCGGCGCCGGCGTGCGCTGCGCCGGCGTGCCCTGTGGGCCGGGGGCGAAGCCCTCGTCACCGTCGGCGTCGTACTTCTGCTCCTCGTCGTCCACCAGCTGTGGTGGACCAACCGTCAGGCCAGAGAGGGCGCCGAGCGGAAGGTGGAGGCGCTGGAGCGGGCGTGGGGCAGTGGAGGACGGGGAGTTGAGGAGGGTGACGGCCAGGGGACGGCGGCGCCCGCGGAGCCGTCCGGGGAACCCGCGCGCGAGGAGCCCGCCCGCCGGCAACGTGCCGACCAGCCGCAGCCCCCTGCCCCCGACCCCACCCCCTCCCTCGCCTACGCCATCCTCACCATCCCGCGTCTCGACCTCCGCGTCCCCGTCGCCGAGGGCATCAGCAAACTGGACGTCCTCAACAAGGGGTACGTTGGCCACTACCCCGGCACCCAGCAGCCCGGCCGCGCCGGGAACTTCGCCCTCGCCGGGCACCGGAACACCCACGGCGAGCCCTTCCGGTACCTCAACCGGCTCGACGACGGCGACCGGATCCTCGTAGAGACGCAGGACGCCGTGTACACGTACGCCGTCGACCAGACCGTGCCGCAGACCTCCGCACGCGACACCGGTGTCCTACGGCCCGTGCCCCGCAGCCTCGTCCACCCCGCCCGCGGCTACCGCGACCCCGGCTACTACCTCACCCTCACCACCTGCACCCCGGAGTACACCTCCACGTACCGCCTGGTGGTGTGGGGGACGCTCACCTCCATGCGGCCGGCGCCGGACCGCTGAGCACGGCACCTTACGGTCCAGTACGTGAACCGGGTCTTGCGGACTGGAACTCGACCTTGGAGGATCAACCAGTCCTCCGATGGCTGTGCTTCCCGCCGCACCCGGGCCGCGGCCGATCGGAGGACCGCCCGCGATCGAGGGAGACTGTGCTCATGAAGCTGCTGCGAGTCGGTACGGCCGGGGCCGAGCAGCCCGCGCTGCTCGACGCCGAGGGGGTTCTGCGGGACCTGTCGGGCCTCGTGCCGGACATCGACGGGGAGCTGCTCGCCGACGACGCGTCGCTCGGCCGGATCCGGGCCGCCGCCGACGCCGGGGAGCTGCCCGCGCTGGACGCGGCGGGGCTGCGGATCGGGCCGCCGCTGGGGCGGATCGGCAAGATCGTGTGCATCGGGCTGAACTACCACGACCACGCCCGGGAGACCGGCGCCGAGCCGCCCGCCGAGCCGGTGATCTTCTTCAAGGCCGCGGACACGGTGGTCGGGCCCAACGACACGGTCCTTGTGCCGCGCGGGTCCAGCAAGACCGACTGGGAGGTGGAGCTGGCGGTCGTCATCGGACGTACGGCTCGCTACCTGGAGTCGGTGGAGGACGGGCTCGCGCATGTCGCCGGGTACGCGGTGGCCCATGACGTCTCCGAGCGGGAGTTCCAGATCGAACGGGGCGGGACCTGGGACAAGGGCAAGAACTGCGAGACGTTCAATCCGCTGGGGCCGTGGTTGGTGACAGCGGACGAGGTGCCGGATCCGCAGAAGCTGGCGCTGCGGCTGTGGGTCAACGGGGAGCTGAAGCAGGACGGGACGACGGCCGAGCAGATCTTCTCCGTGGGGGAAGTCGTGCGCTACGTCAGCCAGTTCATGACGCTGTATCCCGGTGACGTCATCAATACGGGGACGCCGGCGGGGGTTGCGTTGGGGCAGCCGGAGCCGAAGCCGTATCTGCGGGCCGGGGATGTGGTGGAGCTGGAGATCGAGGGGTTGGGGCGGCAGCGGCAGGAGTTCAAGGACGCCTGACGGGACTTCGCGGGGATCACGTCTCCGGGAGGTGGTCGACGGTGATCACGGGCGGGGGATTCGGGGGCGTGGGCACCTGGATGAGGAACGGGACGAACACGATTTACCCGTCCTTGTGTATGGGCCTTTGTGAAATCCGGTAGTACACCACCCTGTTCGGGTCACGAAAGGTTTTGTAGCACTTGAGAACCTTCCGGGGCGCGACCCGAGAGTGCTGCGGCGAGGTACTGGTCTCACAGGGAGGGCTTCCAGCAGGGCGGCGATCTCCTGCTCGACCTGGCGGCGCTGGGCGTGCGCGGCGGCGAGCTGGGCAGCCAGGCCGGGCACGATGACGGCACTGGCCTCGGTGCCGGGACGATGAGGGTCTGCTCCCAGCGCGGTGAAGATCAGTTCGGTGAGCTGGTGGGGTTTGCGCGAGCCGTGCGTCTTCAGCAGGGTCTCGCAGCGGGCGCGGCCCAGCCGCTTGCCCTGTCCGGTCAGGCCGTGGCGTGGTGGAACTCCTTGCCCAGGTCCAGACCGAGGAAGAGACCGACACCGGTCGTGTCGACCATGCGCGTGTGCCTCTCGGTGCTCGGTTGTGCTCTCGTTTGTCTGGCTGACCCTGCGGCACCACGCGCCGGCAACCACGTTACGCAGACACCCCGTCCCTTCGATGGTCCGGCATTGCGCCGGACCGGGCGGTCGTCAGGCCCCTCATCAGCGGTCAAGCGGTGCCCCGGGGCTCAGTGGCACCCCCAGGTCATGCGTACGACAGGGGGCAAAGCGGACATGACGGGCCCGGGGGTCAGGCACCCCGTTGCGGGGCCACGAGGGAGGGCGGGGCGTGGGCGCCCCTGGAGAGGGTGAATGAGTGATCGGGAGGCCCGACACGGGTTCCTGGGGGGAGATGAATCCACTCGACATGTACGTTTAGTGCCCATCTCGTCGCAATGAGTAATTCAGTTCCGCAATGCAAAGGCACGGAGGGCAAGATTCATGCGCAAGCTCCAGAAGGTCATGATCATCGCTGCAGCGGTCGGGGGTCTGGTCGGCCTCGGCGCGGGAAGCGCCTACGCCGCCGACTACAGCGACTCCCGCTATGGAAGAACTCAGCCACTCCTCGCCACCGGCTTGTTGGATGACATGGCACCGCAAGCGCCGGAACCGGCGGAAGAGAAGAGGGCGGTGCAGGAGAAGAAGGCGTCGAAGGAGAAGCAGCAGAAGAAGAAGCAAGAGCTGCCCATTGATGTGAACCAGGCGAACGTGGCGCAGGCTAAGAGGTCGCCGGGCGGCACGACCACGCCGAGCACGCCGACCACGCCGAGCACGCCGACGACGCCGACCACGCCGAGCACCGCGAACACGCCGAACACTCCGAACACTCCGAACACGCCGAACACGCCGAACACGCCGAACACGCCGAACAGCGCAAACACCGCGAGCACGCCGAGCACACCGACGACGCCGAGCACACCAACGACGCCGAGCACGCCGAGCACGCCGAGCACCGCGGACACGCCGAACACGCCGAACACCCCGAACACCCCGAACACTCCGAACACGCCGAACACCCCGAGCACCGACGACGCTGAGCTTGCCGAACCTGCCGAACCTGCCGAACCTGCCGAGCCTGTAGGCCTGAACACCCCCGGGTGAACGCGCTGAACTCTTCCGGTCGTGACCGGATCGGGTGGCGGGGTGCCCCATAAAGTACGAAGCTCCTTGCCTTTGCAGAGGCATCAACCATCCTGCAAAGCAAGGAGCTTCGTGCTCTTCACGCTGGCGGACATCCCTGAGGGGCCTTGCGTTTTTCGGACAGGGTCTGGCCGATCAATTCATGCTGTGAGTCGCAATTCCTGGAATTCGGCGTGTCATGGTCGACGAGGCCGGGGCACGCGAGGAGCGCACGCGGTCGCTGCCCGCGCGGCTGACGGTGTACTTCGTGCTGACGATGTGGCTGTTCACGGGTTACGGATACGGCCTGGTGCTGCTGGATACCGACGGCGTCAGCGAGGAGACCTCCGAGCTGTTCTGTCTGATCACCACACTGCTCGATGCGGGCTCGGCGCCCGCCCGTGAGCTGGCGGAGCTGTACACGGCGCACTGGACCAGCGAAACGATCTTCAAGCACATCAAGATCGAGCAGCGCGGCGGGCAGACCGCCACCCTGCGCTCGATGAGCCCAGCCATGGTCGCGCAGGAACTGTGGGCCATGCTCTGCGTCTACCAGGCCGTTCACAAGCTGGCCGCCGAGTCCGCACAGTGCGCGGACTTCCCTTTCTCGTACATCAGCTTCAAGCAGACCCTCGCCGCCGCCCGACGCTCCGGCGGCGCGGACTTTCCCTCCTCGGCAGCTGGCCGCCAAGGTCCGTGACGTCCAGGCCGACCTGGTCCGCGAGGCTGTCAAGCCCCGCCCCGGATGCGCCGCACCCCGTGCCGCCAAGCACAGCGGCACCGGCTACCGCACCCTGCGGCCCGACGAGCCGGCCACCACCACGTCGCCCACACCGTCAAGCTCCAGCTGTTCCCCGAAGACCAACGCCCCGCACCACCGAGCAACCCAGCAAACCCGCGCAGAGATCCTATTGGATCCCAAACCTGGGGGCACCTCAGTGCACGAGGTCGCCGCCAGCCCGTTGCGTGGTGCGCGCGAGGCGCTCGCGCGCACCACCGGCAAGCACCTGGGCACCAGGCAGCTGCGTAAAGAAGGCGTCTGGGCCGTCGCCGACACCCTGCGCGGTGTCTACGCCCAAGAAGAAGCGCACCCCCGCGCGGGGCTGGCTGCACGAGTTGTTGGAAATGTCGGCCCTCCATGCCCGGCGCTGAGCAGCGTCACGCGGCGGTCACGCAGGATCAACGCCGTGGTGATGGCCGACCTCCCACGCTGGGGGAGACGTAGCCCAGATCCCCTCAAGCGGAGATCGTCCTGGCGCCCCGCATTCGGAAGCG
>NZ_JBQQCE010000383.1:0-9677 GCF_052245645.1 Streptomyces sp. KR55
GCTCTCGGCCAGGCCGGCGCCCTGCTGATCGTCTGCGGCGACCCGCAGCAGATCAACTCGTTGCTGGGCGCGGGCGTCTGAGCCCGCCCCGGCAGGTCCCGGGGCGGGCCCGCGCAGGAGCCGCCCCGTCGGCTCGGCAGCTGCACGGCGGTGACTTCGGCATGCGCGGACGACTGGGCGGGCGTGTGCCTCCGGCCGGTCGTCGCACGCACTCGGTCGGTGCGCATGCTCAGGCGCCGTAGTGCCTGTGACCGGACCTGAGGTCCGCCGACTTCAGCGGGCCGCCGCGCGGCGCAGGACCTCGGAGGCGGCACCACCGGTGCGCGGCAGTGGGGCCGGTGCCTCGGAGGTGGCAAAGGGCTCGGGCGCCGAGTCGGCGCTGGGGCGGCGTCCGCCGCGGCCCTCACCGAGGACCTGCCAGCCGTCGCGCGTGAGCGTGATGTAGGCGCCACAGCGCAGCCCGTGGAGCGTGCAGGCGTCACGCAGGCCCCACATCCATGCGCCGTCCTCCTCCGTCCAACGCGCGTCGCCCTCGCGACAGTAGAGCAGCACGGCGGTGCGCACCGGGGTGCGGCGGCGCAGATCGTGCGGGATGACCCGGCGCAGTTGGCCCAGCAGCGCATTGCGGAACATCCAGCCGTCGGCGGGGGCCGGACGCCGAGTGAACGAGGCACTTGCCCGCAGTCGTTCGTCGGCGTCGAGCACGGCCACGATCGCCGTTGCCGGCCTGGGGCGGTGCCGTGCGTGCAGTCCGCTGACGACCTCACGGGGGTTGCGCAGCAGGGGAATACCGGCGGCAGCCCACTCCGCGGGTTCCAGCAGGCGGGCCACGGGGTTGGCGGAGGCGGCGGACAGGTCGGCTGACGTCGACGTGGATGCCGCGGAGGACGGAGCGAATCCGAAGGTCACGATCCTCCCTTCGGCTACGCGCCCACACTGCGGGCGGGGTCTGGTTCGGGGGAGCGCACACCGCAGCGGAGCCCTACCTGATCACGGATGAGCCGTGCGGGAGCGGACTTCAATTCTTCCTGTCGAACTGGGATGCGGCAACGAGCAATTGGGGTCGCCGACCCTTAATGCGCGGACTGTGGCTTATATCCGTACCCAGTGGGGCGTTGAGTAACGCCTGGGTGGACGGCGCAGGTACACCTGGTCAACTCTGCACGCCCAGAACCAGAGGCAGCACCTCCTGCGCGCCGGCACGCCGCAGCATGCGCGCCACGACCGCAAGGGTCCAACCCGTCTCCGTGAAGTCGTCCACGAGGAGGACGGGGCCGCGGTTCTCGGTGAGCGCTGTGCTGAGGGGTGGCGGTACGGTCAGCGCTCCGTCGAGCGCCTTGAGACGTTGGGCGCTGTTGCTCCGCGAGACCGGGGAAGCGTCGACCGCGTACTCCACCGACCCCAGCAGCGGCAGCCGGCCGACCTCCGCGATGCGCGCACCCAGGGAGTGGATCAGCACGGGGCGAGTGCGCGAGGCGACGGTGACCACGCCGACGGGACGCGCCGGGGCGTCCGCCGCCCCCGAGGCCCAGCCTTCGGGCCCCTTTGCCCAGTCGGCCAGTACGCCGACCACGGCCCTTGCCACGTCGTCCGGCACGGGGCCGTCAGGTGCCTGCGGGGCGAGGATCGGCCGCAGCCGGTTGCCCCAGCCGATGTCCGACAGCCGCCCCAGCGCCCGCCCCGAGGCGGCTTGTTCACCGGCCGGGATACGCCCCTTGAGGTCGATGCCGATCGCCGGCAGCCCTGTCGGCCACATACGGCGAGGTTCCACCTCGACGCCCGCCCGCCCCAGGTCGACGCGCGCGGCGTCCAGCGCGCCGGTCGACGTGTCCGCGGCGAAGCGCGAGCCCGCGCAGTTGTCGCAGCGCCCGCAGGGTTTGGCACCCTCGTCGTCGAGCTGGCGCTGCAGGAACTCCATGCGGCAGCCTGTCGTCGCCGCGTAGTCACGCATCGCCTGCTGCTCGGCTCTGCGCTGCCGGGCGACCCAGTCGTAACGCTCCGAGTCGTACGTCCACGGCTGCCCCGTGGCGACCCAGCCGCCCTTGACCCGCCGCACCGCACCGTCCACGTCGAGGACCTTGAGCATGGTCTCCAGGCGGGAGCGGCGCAGCTCCACGAGTGGTTCCAGGGCGGGCAGCGACATGGGCCGCTCCGCGCGCGCGAGGACGTCCAGAGTGCGGTGCACCAGGTCTTCGGAGGGGAACGCGAGGGAGGCGAAGTACTCCCAGATGGCTTCGTCCTCCTTCCCGGGCAGGAGGAGGACCTCGGCGTGCTCCACGCCGCGACCGGCGCGCCCGACCTGCTGGTAGTAGGCGATGGGGGAGGACGGTGAGCCGAGGTGAATGACAAAGCCGAGGTCGGGTTTGTCGAAGCCCATGCCGAGGGCTGACGTGGCGACCAGCGCCTTCACCTTGTTGGCGAGCAGATCGTCCTCGGCCTGCTGGCGTTCGGCGTTCTCCGTCTTTCCGGTGTACGAGGAAACAGTGTGCCCACGGTGGCGCAGAAAGGCGGTGACCTCCTCGGCGGCGGCCACGGTGAGCGTATAGATGATCCCTGAGCCCGGCAGCTCGTCGAGGTGGTCTGCGAGCCAGGCCATCCGGTGCGCGGCGTCCGGCAGCGGCAGCACACTGAGGCTCAGGCTCTCCCGGTCCAGTGGGCCGCGCAGCACCAGGGCGTCCGACGTGCCACCCGTGCCGAGCTGCTCAGCGACGTCCGCCGTCACGCGCGCGTTGGCAGTGGCGGTCGTGGCGAGTACGGGCACACCGGGCGGCAGATCGGTGAGCATGGTTCGCAGCCGGCGGTAGTCCGGACGGAAATCGTGGCCCCAGTCGGAGATGCAGTGGGCCTCGTCCACGACGAGAAGGCCGGTCGCGGCCGCGAGTTCGGGGAGCACCTGATCCCGGAATTCCGGGTTGTTGAGCCGCTCCGGACTGACGAGCAGGACGTCGACTTGGCCGGCGGTGATCTCCGACTGAATGGCGTCCCACTCCTCGGTGTTCGAGGAGTTGATGGTCCGTCCGTGGATTCCGGCCCGGGCCGCGGCCTCGACCTGGTTGCGCATCAGCGCCAGCAACGGAGAGACGATCACGGTGGGGCCGCTGCCGCGGGCCCGCAGCAGTGAGGTCGCCACGAAGTAGACCGCGGACTTACCCCACCCGGTGCGCTGGACGACCAGGGCCCGGCGGTGGTCGGCGACCAGCGCCTCGATCGCCCGCCACTGGTCCTCGCGCAGCCGGGCCGCGCCTGTGGCGTCCCCGACGAGGCGGGCGAGGACCGCGTCGGCGTTCGTGCGGAGATCCGCGTTGCTCGTGTGCTCCATGCGTCCCATACAACAGGACGGCACTGACAAACGGGCCGGGCGTGGGCGGTCGGGCGCTGGGGCACCTGGGCCGTGCGAGTGCGATGGCGTCTGCCGTGGATGCGGCGGCCCGCGGTATGACGTGTCCCTGACTGGACTTATCCACAGGCGCAAGCGGAATTCTGCGATCCGCGAGATCGTCGGCGCATGACGAACCACGGCGAAACCGCTGGATCCTTCGAAAACGACGACACCACCGGACGGGACGGACGACAGCCCCCCAACAGCCATGGAGCGCCCGATGGCCACACACAGCACCTTCAACACACCGAAAATGTCGAATCCACCACGTACGACGCGCCTGCCGACACACATCGCGTCACGCTGCGCACCCCGGCCGAGCTGGCCGATGCCCTGCCGTACCTGCTCGGTTACCGCCCCGAGGACAGCATTGTGCTTGCCGCCCTCCATGACCGTGACGGACGCGGCAGGTTCGGCGGCCGGGCCCGGCTCGGTATTCCCGAGAATCCGGACGACTGGGTGCCCGTGGCCTCGCAGCTGGCGCACGGGCTGGTGACAGGAAGCGAACGCCGAGGCGCCCGCCCCGAACAGATGGTGGCTTACCTCTGCCAGGAACCGGACAAGGGCGAAACAGGCAGGCAGGTCATGGAGCGGCTCCGCCCGCTGGCTCAGAACCTGCGCGTGGAGTGTGGCCTCCTCGACGTACCGGTGATCGAGGCCCTGTGCATTTCGGACGGCCGCTTCTGGTCGTACTGCTGCGAGAACGAGCGATGTTGCCCCGTCGAAGGCCTGCCGATGGGAATGCCCGGCACCTCCGTCCTCGCCGCCGCGGCCACCTACGCCGGGATTCAGGTGCGCGGCACCCTCCGTGAACTGCGGGCGAGGCTCCTGCCTTGGGAAACCGCCGCAGCCCTGGAGCAGGAGGTCGCCCTGGACACCGCCAGCATGGCCCTCGTCCCCAGGATCCTGGACGAATCCAGTCGCGTGTGTGTGGCCGACGAGACGTTGCAGCTGGCCGAACGGGTCATGAGCCGTCTCGCCGCAGCGCCGCCCGTCTCCGGCGCGCTCAGGGCGGACCTTCGCGACGACGATCTGCTCGGACACGACGAAGCCGCAGCGCTGATTCTGGGCCTGCAGGACCGCACCACCCGCGATCGCGCAGCCGAGTGGATGGAGGGCGACGAGGCCGCCCCCGCACTCCGGCTCTGGCGTGCGCTGGCCCGCCGCTGTGTCGGACCCTACGGCGAACACGCCGCGGCGCCTCTCACCCTCGCGGGCTGGGTCGCGTGGTCGACCGGGGACGACATCGAGGCCCGGGAGGCGCTCGCCATGGCGCTGGGTGCGGACCCCGGCTATCTGTTCGCCCGCCTCCTGCACCAGGCCGTCAACGAAGGACTGGATCCGGAGTCGATCCGCCGCTGCCTGCGCGCGGAACGCGAGGGCAGTGCTCGTGGCGTAGCCGAGCGACTCGACAGGCCCCAGGACACCGAATCCGCGGTGAGCCGCGACGCCGACGGATCCGAACCCGCGCCCGCGCCCGGGACGGCTGCGGGACCGACGTCTCGGCAGAAGCGCCCGGCACTTCCCTCCGGTGGCAGCGGGCGCCCCTGTTCGTCGGGGGTGTCGGCATGCGAGGACATGGAGGGTGCCGGCAAGCCTCGTGCAACGCCGAAGGGTGGCACGGGGCCGAGGACAGGGCGGAGCGGCGGTACACGTCCGCGCACGGTCGGGAAGGCAGCGCTGCGGCGTCGCGGCGCCCGTAAGCGGGGCGTGGGTTCTGGTGGCAGCCGTATCGAGGGGGACGCGTGAGCGACTGGCGGGAGGGTGCGGGTATGCGTCGTCGGACCGGCGCCTTCCCGTCGGGGGTGGTGGCTGGGCGATCTGCCCGAATCGACGCCGAGTGTGTGGGCTCTGACCGCCATTCGGTGGGGTTGCCCGGTCACGGGCGGGACCCGTTGCCCGGTCAGAGGCGTGACTCATCAGAGCCCCGTTCCGTTCATCTGACTGGCGGTACGCCTGCACGGGCCGTACCGGCGTACCGCCATGCCATTCCGGAGCGCCACTCCTGGCCCCGAACCTGCCCGAGGCGCACAGAGCGCAGAGGAAGCCGCCCCATGCCCCAGCCGACTCCGCCCTCCGCCGACGACCGCTCCAGTGGCAGGTTCGCAACACGCCCGGGCCGGCGCATGGAGCCGGCGTCGCGCACAGACGCGGTCGGGCACCGCGAGCCAACGGTCCAGGGCTCGGCTCCGCCTCGGTTCACGGCCCACGGCCCGGTATCGCCTCAGTCGATCGTGCAGAGTCCGGTGCAGCCCTCCACGGTCCAAGGTCCGGTGCCGCCCAAGTCCACGGTGCAGGATCCGGCGCCGCCCACGTCTACCTTCCAGGGTCGCGTACCGCCCAAGCCCACGATCCAGGGCCATACCTCGTAGCGGGGCGCCGTGGCGCTGTGGCCTGGCCCCGGCCGAGGCCCTGGCCGCAGCTCGGATGACGCTGCTACTCGGCACCCGGCTCGCAGCGGGCACGTTGCGCTCGGTCGCCCGCGCACAACTCGGGGGATCTGGCCGGCAGGCCGGAATGATTCCCGGGCCGCGCCGGGATGCCGGCGAGCACTTGCCGCCGGGCTGCACCGGCACCGAGGCCACGCTGTTCTTCCCCGTGCTGCTCGCGGAGGCCCGTCGCTGGGGACTGCTGGAGAACGAAACGGAAGAGCTGCTGCCGACGGCCGAACGTTGCCTCGCCTGGCTGCGGACCACGGTGGTCGACGGCACATACCTGTGCGACCCGCAGCCCGGTGGTCCCGTGCGTTCCGAGACCCAGGCGCACGCCCACCGTGCGGCTCTGCTCGGTGCCGACCTGCTCGACGCGTGCGGCAGACCGGGCGGCGCCGGGTTGCGGGAGTGGGCCCGGGCGCTGAGGTCGGCCTTCCGGGAGGACTTCCGGCTCGACGGTCTCGGGGGCGGCGGGTCGGTAGCCGCCCGCACGCCGGACGGCCGCTCCGTGCCGCACCTCGGGGCAGCCGCCGTCCACCTGCTCGACACCGGCCTGCCGGGCGGGGGAGAGCGAGCGCCCGGGCTGCTCGACCGGGTCCGGACCGAACAGCCGGCCCGACTCCTCGACAGCCCGGCGCTGGATTCGGGCTGGGGGCTGCGCGGACTGGGCGTCCGGGAAACGGGCTACAACCCGTTCGGCCACCGCGGCGGCGCCGTACGGGTCCATGAGACGGCTGTCGCTGTCGCGGGCCTGGCTGCCGCCGGGTATGAGAAGGAGGCGAGTTCGCTGCTGCGAGGCATCCTCGCGGCGGCCGAGACCTTCGGCTACCGGCTGCCCGAGAGGTACGCCGGAGAGCCGCAAACCAACGGGAGCGCTCCTCTTCCCCACCCCGCTGTCTGCCGCCCCGCAGCCACGGCGGCAGCATCAGCCGTCCTGCTGCTCACCACCCTCGTCGGTATCCGTCCCAATGCCCCGGCGGGCACCGTCACACTGCGTCCCATGCGCAGCGCGCCGCGCGGCGAGGTCGGCCTGGCGGGATTGCGGGTCGCGGAGGCCCCCTTCTCCGCACGGGTCAGCCGCCTCGGCTTCGCCATGGTCGAGGAGGCGGCCGACGGGGTGCAGTTGGGGGTGTGACCTGGTACCGCGATGGGGAGTGTGGGTGACTCTGCGCGGCCAATGGGGGGCGCGACGTAGTGCGACGGTCGACTCTGTGACCCCGTGCGGCGACCAGGCGTGCGACTCGCACGTCAACGACCGTGACCTCGAATGATGCGTCCGCACACGACGGCCGGGAGCCGCGGGGAGACCCCTGCTGCACGGATCCGACCAGCCGCCGATGCGGCCGACGAAGGGAGTGTTTATCGTCAGGCAGACGACTATGATCGCGACATGCCCTACGACCCGTCAGCCTTTCCGCCCTTTGCCGTCACCGTGGACCTGGTCGTGCTGACCGTGCGCCGCCATGCTCTGTGTGCGCTGGCGGTACGCAGGGGTGAGCCGCCGTTCCAGGGGCGCTGGGCGCTTCCCGGCGGCTTCGTGCGGGCCGACGAGGATCTGGCGCAGGCCGCCGCGCGCGAGCTTGCCGAGGAGACGGGGCTGCGCGTCCATGATCCGTCCGTCCCTGCCCAGGACAACGGCGCTCATCTGGAACAGCTCGCGACGTACGGCGACCCCAAGCGGGACCCCCGGATGCGTGTGGTCAGCGTCGCCCATCTCGCGCTGGCCCCCGACCTGCCCGCACCGCGCGCCGGCGGCGACGCCAGCAACGCGCGCTGGGCGCCGGTCGAGGAACTGCTGCAACAGGGCGGCTACGGCCGCGACGGCGAACCGGTGGCCCCACTCGCTTTCGACCACGCCCAGATCCTCTCGGACGGCGTGGAGCGCGCCCGGTCCAAGATTGAGTACTCGTCCCTGGCCACGGCGTTCTGCCCGCCCGAGTTCACCGTCGGCGAGCTGCGCCGCGTCTATGAGGCGGTGTGGGGTGTGGCGCTCGATCCCCGCAACTTCCACCGCAAGGTGACGGGCACGCCCGGCTTCCTCGTCCCCACCGGCGGTACGACCACACGTCAGGGCGGCCGCCCGGCCCAGCTCTTCCGCGCGGGCGGTGCCACGCTTCTGAACCCGCCGATGCTGCGTCCCGAGGTGTGACGCCGGCTCCAGCCGACGGGCAGCCGACCGGAGGTGCACGGAAGGGCCAACACGGGTTGATCCATCCGATCACGCTCGTGTACTGGAGCCATTGATGCCCGAAAAATCCGAAATGGCCCGCTATCTTGCTACAGGTGATCCAGGCATTCGGACTGACCAGCAATCCCCGCAAGGGCCTTCCGCCTGCCGTCGACGACGTCTCCTTCGAAGCGCGCGCCGGCCGCGTCACCGCGCTGCTCGGCGACCCTGGTGCGGGTAAGACGACCGCGCTCAGACTGATGCTCGAACTCCAACAGGGTCGCGGAGTCACCTACTTCAGAGGCCGCCCGCTCCATCGCATCGCTCATCCCTCGCGCGAAGTCGGTGTCCTGCTGGGCGATGTGCCGGGGCACCCGGGCCGAACGGTCCGCAGCCACCTCAGGATGCTGTGCGCCGCCGCCGGGATCTCGGTCCGGCGTGCCGACGAAGTCCTCGAGGTGGTCGGTCTCGTCAGCCTGAGCGAGGAACGACTCGGCACGCTCTCCCGAGGCATGGACCGCCGGCTCGGCCTGGCCTGCGCCCTGTTGTCCGATCCCCACACCCTCGTGCTCGACGAGCCCTCCGACGGACTCTCGGCGCGGGAGAGCCGCTGGCTGTACGGCATGCTGCGCGCGCACGCGGGCCAGGGCGGTACGGTCCTGGTCACCACGGCCGACCCCAAGGAGGCCGCGCGCACCGTGGACCGCGTCGTCACGCTGGAGCGGGGCAGGCTCGTCGCCGACCAGGAGGCGACCGAATTCGCCCGTACCCGGCTGCGGCCACGTGTCGCCGTCCGCAGTCCGCAGTCCGCCCGGCTCGCCGCCTTGCTCACCAGGGAGGCCCGGACGGCGCAGCGCTCCGTCGAGGTCGTACAGGAACGCGGTAATCGTCTCTCCGTGTACGGCAGCACCTGCGCCGACGTCGGTGAGACGGCGTACCGGCACGGCATCCTCGTGCTCCAACTCGCCGACGAGATCGGGGACATGGGGCCGGGCGCGGGAGCGGCCGCTCCGGAGGAGCTGCAGGCGGTCCATGAACGGTCGGCCACCGCGGAAAGGCCCGACCCGGAGACGCGCCGGACGGCCCACCTTCCGCAAGGACCTGACGGCACGTCATGCAGCCGCACCGCCATGCACTCGGCAACTGTCGACAAAACGCCTCCCGATGCGACTCCGGCGACAACGCCCGCCACCACCCCCTCGTCGGGCAGCCCCACGCCCCACGCCACAACGCCGCACGCCGACGCCGACCCCGACGCGGACTCGGTCCCCGGCCCTCGGTCGGATGCCGCGGCTTCTCAGGGCACGGTCGCCACGTCCCACGCCGCGACGTCCCCCTCGGCCGGCCACACCCCGCACGCTGACGCCGACCACGGAGTGGACTCGGTCCCCGGCCCTCGGTCGGATGCCGCGGCTTCTCAGGGCACGGTCGCCACGTCCCACGCCGCGACGTCCCCCTCGGCCGGCCACACGCCACACGCCGACGCCGACCACGGAGCGGACTCGGTCACGGCCCCCCGGCCGGATGCCGCCGCATCCCAGGCCACAGCCCGCACGTCGCCCGCCGCCCCGCCCCCGACGACAAACCACTCACCCAACCACTCACCGCACCCCGACGCGTCGACAGGCCCGGAGTCACAACGCCCCACATCCGTGGTCACACCCTCCGCGAAGCAACCTGCTCACCCCACCCCCACCAC
>NZ_JBQQCE010000384.1:0-9553 GCF_052245645.1 Streptomyces sp. KR55
ATGGGCAGCGGCCGTTCTTTCGTGCTTCGTTACTCGACATCTCGAAGCGTGAAGAACGGCCGCGCCACGTGCTGCCGGTTCCCGGAGAACTCAGCAGGTCGAGTGACCTGCGGCGTTAAACGCCAAGGTTAGGCTTTGGGCCCTTCCACCTCAGGCCAGGGCCGGAGATCATGGAGAGACCAACGAACCGGGGGGAAGCCGATGCTGGCGAACGAGTACGGGTACCAGGTGTCGAGCCGTCGGGCCGCGTCCTGGTTGCACGAACGGCTGCGAAGCTCGCGGGACACCTACCTTCGCCTCGCGCTGTTCGGCACCGTGCTGCTGGCCGCGTTCGTGGCGGTGGTGTGCCTGTGCGCGGCCTCGGCCTGGCCTTTCGGAAGCCTTGCGGCCATCGTCATTGCCGCCGGCGGGTTCGTGTTGGGGGGCTTCTTTGGAGTGGGCGGCTGGCTGGCGTACGCCAACGACGCGGCACTCCTCCGCATCTCCGCTCAACACCCGTTCCAGGCCTGGCCGTGTCAGCTGGAACGGACCGCGGACGGCAAGCGCCTGATCCTGTTGCTGGCGCCGAACGGCGACGTGGTCCGGGAGTTGGAGTCCAGTGTGCCCGACCATGTGTGGCAGCGCATGCCCGACGGTCGGGGCATGCTGTGGATCGCCGGGGACCTCCGCATGGAGTGCCTGGTGGCGACGCCTGGAGCTGGGGACGTTTGGCGTGCCAAGGGGCGGCCGTACGGGGCGTCCTCCGGGGCCGGTCGGTCCGCCGGAAGGCTGCGCGCGGTCGAGGACGAGCTGCTGCGGACTGTGGCGGGCGAGACGTTCGGAAGGTTGCTGGGAGGATGACCGAGGCGGACCGGCCTCCTGCTGGCTCGTCCAGGCGAGACGGTAAGAAGCTGCTTGAACTACTGGGTGTGCGGTTCAGGGGGTTTGGGACGGTTGCTACCGCATTTAGCCGGTGTGGTGGTCGAGTCGATCGAGCGTGCGGCCGGTACGGTCACGTTCTGCGCGCACTCCGTGGCGCCGTCGGCACGGTGCCCAAGATGCGGGGTGGTGTCGTGGCGTGTGCACGGCCGGTACGCGCGCCAGCACCATTGAGGACGCCGGGGACCCGTCGTCAGGCACCCGGAAGTGTTGCTTCGAGCATGTGAATCAGATTCTTTTGCCTGCTTGGTCCCCGCCGGACGGTTGCTGCACAACAGCACACCGCGCGAGGGGAGGACCGGGGCATGGACGTCGTCCACGAACGATGCGCCGGGATCGACATCGGCAAGGCGGACGTGAAGGTCTGCGTCCGCGTTCCGGGGCCGGGCAAGCGGCGCCGCAAGGAGGTGCGTACGTTCTCCACGATGACCCGTGACCTGCTGGCGATGCGGGACTGGCTGCTGGCCGAGGGCATCACCGTGGTCGGCATGGAGAAGACCGGTTCGTACTGGAAGCCGGTGTTCTACCTGCTGGAGAACGACATCGAGAGCTGGCTGCTGAACGCCCGGCACATGAAGAACGTCCCCGGTCGCAAGACCGACGTCGCCGATTCCGAGTGGATCTGCAAGATGGTCGAACACGGCCTGGTTCGGCCCTCGTTCGTCCCGCCTCCGCAGATTCGGCAGCTGCGGGACCTGACCCGCTACCGCACCGAGGCCATCCGCGAACGCACCCGTGAGGCCCAGCGGCTGGAGAAGCTCCTCGAAGACGCGGGCATCAAACTGTCCGCCGTCGTCTCCGACCTGCTCGGCAAGTCCGCCCGCGCGATGCTGGAGGCGCTGATCGCCGGTGAACGCGACCCGCTGGTTCTGGCGGAGATGGCCAAGGCCGGGCATGCGGGCCAAGCGCGAGGTCCTGGCCCAGGCCCTGACCGGCCGGTTCACCGACCACCACGCCTTCCTCGCCCGGACCATGCTCGACCGCATCGATGCGGTCACCGCGACCGAGGCCCGGCTGAGCGAGGAGATCACCCGCCAGCTCGAACCCTTTCGCCGCCAGGTTGAGCTCCTGACCACCATCCCGGGCGTCAGTACCAAGTCCGCCGAAGTGATCCTCGCCGAGATCGGCGTCGACATGGCACGATTCCCCAGCGCCGCCCACCTCGCCTCCTGGGCGGGGATGTGTCCGGGCAACTACGAGTCCGCCGGCAAGCACACCTCCGGCAAGTCCCGCCCCGGCGACCCGTGGCTGAAGGGAGCACTCGGACTCGCCGCCACCGCCGCGGCCCGCAGCAAGGACACCTACCTGGCCGCCCGCTACAAACGCATCGCGATCCGCCGCGGCAAGAAGCGGGCCCTGGTCGCCGTCGGTCACACGATCCTGACCTCGGTCTGGCACATGCTCACCGACGACGCCGAGTACGCCGACCTCGGAGCGGACTACTCCTTCAGCGAACCGGCCGCGCGCGCCAGACGCGGCGCCTGGTCAGCCAGCTCAACATGTTCGGCTATCAAGTGCCCCTCCAATCAGCGGAACCCGTCTGAACTGCGACGTTGGGGGATTTTCGAATCAGACTCTGCCAAGGAGGTAAGTCATGCGGCAGCAGCCTCCAGGCACAGCCGGCCCGCAGCCAGTACGCCTGCGCGTTGAGGATCTCCCGCCGCGTGTGTTTCGCCGGCCGTCCACCGGGCTTGACCGCCGGAACCAGCGGACGGAGGATCTCCCACTCCGGATCGGACAGATCCGTCGAGCAACGGGTACGCAGCCCGCACACCCCAGCCCCCGAAAGTGCCTCACCGTCCCGCTACCAGGCGACTTGCCCGCTGATAGGCTTTCAGGCGCCCTCTAGCCCTTTAGTGGAGACATCACCCCCTCTGTTCTCCCATTTGCCTGTTCGTGGTGATCTTGTTCGTAATCTGTGGGCGTCGGGTGGCATCGAGGTGAGGGCGGGCAGTGGACCGGGCGACGAGTGAACCGCAGTGGGGAGGGGACGGTGCCGGGCCGCGGGTGGTTGCGGTCGAGGTGGCTGTGCCGCCGCACCAGTACCGGCAGGAGGACATCACAACGGCGTTCGCGGATCTGCTCCCCGGACCTGCGGGTGCGCATCGTGCTCTGGGCAGAGTGTCGGCGAACGCCGGGGTTGTCACGCGGAACCTGTCGCTGCCGCTTCATCAGTACGCGGCGCTGGACGGGTTCACCGGCGCCAACCGTGCCTGGCTGCACACGGCCCTGGAGCTGGGCGAGCAGGCGGTGAACGAGGCATTGAGCGCGGCCGGGGTGGAGCCGGACGAGGTGGATGTGGTGATCAGCACGACGGTGACCGGCCTGGCTGTGCCGTCGCTGGAGGCTCGCCTGGCGCAGCGGATCGGGCTGCGCCAGGACGTCAAGCGCATCCCGCTGTTCGGTCTGGGCTGCGCCGCGGGGGCTGCGGGCATCGCGCGGTTGCACGACTACTTGCGGGCGTTTCCTGACCAGGTCGGGGTGCTGCTGGGGGTCGAACTGTGCTCGCTGACGGTGCAGCGTGGCGACTGGTCCCTGGCCAATCTGGTGGCCACGAGCCTGTTCGGGGACGGTGCTGCGGCGGTCGTTGCCGTGGGGGAGCAGCGGGCCCGGGGCTGCCGCGGGCCGGAGGTCGTGGCCACCCGCAGCCGGCTCTACCCGGACAGCACCGACGTCATGGGCTGGCGGATCGGCGCGAACGGGTTCGGCATCGTGCTGTCCCCGGACGTGCCCACGGTGGCGGAGCGGGAACTGCCCAAGGACGTGAGCGCTTTCCTGGCCGCTCACGGCCTGACGGTCGGCGATGTCGCCGCCTGGATCTGCCATCCCGGGGGGCCCAAGGTCATCGACGCGGTGGAGCGTGCCCTCGGCCTGCCCGAGCAGGCTCTGGCCCACACCCGTCATTCCCTGGCGACGCGGGGCAACCTGTCGTCGGTGTCCGTTCTGGACGTGCTGCGGGCGACGCTGGAAGCACCGCCCGCCCCCGGCTGCATCGGGCTGCTCGCCGCGATGGGGCCGGGCTTCGCCAGCGAGCTGGTCCTGCTGCGCTGGTGACCCGGAGCGTCCCCTGACCGCGGCGGCTTGTCGTCTGCCCGCCTTCGAACCGCTTCAAGGAGTCGGCGTATGTCTTTGTCCGAGCTTGTCAGGCAATCATGCGCGCCGCCTGGCAGGACTGATTGGTGCCCGCAGGCCGTGGTCGGCCCGGCGGACAGCGGTGCAGCGTGGTGATGCGCATGGGGATGCTGCCAGCGTGGCTGGTCGTGCTGGTGGCGGCGGTCGCCGCGGAGCGGCTGGCGGAGCTGGTGGTCTCCAGGCGGCATGCCCGATGGGCTCGGGTGCGTGGTGGTGTGGAACACGGACGAGGCCATTACCCGGTCATTGTGGCCGTCCACACGGCGCTGCTGGTCGGCATCCTCGCGGAAGTCGCCGTCGCGCGGCGGGCGTTCATCCCCGTGCTGGGCTGGAGTGCGCTGTGTGCCGTGGTGCTGCTGCAGGGGCTGCGGTGGTGGTGCGTGTGGTCGCTGGGCCCGCGCTGGAACACCCGGGTCATCGTCGTTCCGGGACTGCCGCTGGTGCGGCGTGGCCCGTACCGGTGGCTGCGGCATCCGAACTACGTGGTCGTCGCAGCCGAGGGTGTTGCGCTGCCGCTGGTACACAGTGCGTGGCTGACCGCGCTGCTGTTCACCGCTGCCAATGCCGCGGTCCTTACCGTGCGCCTGCGGGTGGAGAACGCGGCGCTGGGACTTTCAGCGTGAGCCGCGACGTGTACGACACCGATCTGCTCATCGTCGGCGCGGGTCCGGCCGGGCTGGCCGCCGCGCTGTACGCTGCGCGGGCGGGTATGTCCGTGACGGTCTGTGAGAAGCGGCCCGACCCGGTGGACAAAGCATGTGGCGAAGGGCTGATGCCCGGCGGGGTGCGACGGCTCCACGCCCTGGGGGTGTGCCCGGCAGGGGCGCCGCTGACCGGGATCGACTACCTGGATCTGTCCGGCCGCCGGGCGCACGCGCCGTTCCGAGCCGGGCCCGGGATGGGCGTGCGCCGCACCGAACTACAGGCTGCGCTGTCTGCCGCCGCGCACGCCGTCGGCGCTCACCGGCTCGATGCCCGCGTGACGGCAGCGGCGCAGGATGCCACCGGGGTGAACGCCGCAGGATTGCGCGCACGCTGGCTCATCGCCGCCGACGGTCTGCACTCCCCGCTGCGCCGCCACCTCGGTGTCCCCGTCCGGCGCGGGTTCCCGCGCCGCTTCGGACTGCGCCGTCACTGGCACACCGAGCCTTGGAGCCAGAGCGTGCAGGTGGTCTGGGGCCGGCAAGCCGAGGCGTACATCACCCCCGTGGCTGCGGACCAGGTGGGCGTCGCCGTCCTGTACCGCCCCGACGCCACGCCGTCGGGCGCGGCGGCACACCACGCCTACGCCGGGCTGCTGGAGGCCTTCCCTCACCTGCACCATCGGCTCGCTCACGCCGCCCCGGCGTCCAGCGTGCGCGGCGCCGGCCCGATGCGGCAGCAGCCGGCGCGCCGCGTCGTGGGCCGGATCCTGCTCGTCGGTGACGCAGCCGGGTACGAGGACGCGCTCACCGGCGAGGGCATCAGCCTGGCACTGGCCCAGGCCGAAGCCGCAGTCGACGCCCTGGTCGCCGACGCCCCCGCTCGCTACGGGCACGCCTGGCGGCGCCTGACGCGCCGCTACCGGTGGCTGACCCACACCTTGGTCCTCGCCACCACCCACCCTGGCGCCCGCTCGCTGCTGGTGCCCGCATGCCTGGCCGCGCCGACGGTCTTCCACGCCGCGGTCAACCAGCTCGCCGACCCGTGAACACTCCACGTTGTACATCACCCCACTACAGCATCCGCACACGCACACACCACCGCGGGAGGTGGAGCACCATGCACGACGGGCAGTTCCCCCGGGGCGGCCCCGGCGCCCCATGGTGGGACCGTCTGTACGAAACCGACCGAGCCGAGTGGATCGACTTCATCGACCACCCCGATCCCCGGCTGGCGGAAAGGGCCCGCAGGGGACTGCGCGAGCTGGACCGCTTCCAGCGCGCGTCACTGGCCTACCGCACGTTCAGCCGACTGGCCCTGGCAGAGTCCGGTCAGCAGCGTGAGCCCCGCATCCTCGAACTCGGAGCAGGCCGGGGCCACCTCGCTGAACAGCTCCTGCGCGACCACCCCACCGCACACGTCACCGTCAGCGACATCAGCACCGACTCCGTCCAGGCATTCCGTACCGGCCCTCTGGGCGACCACCCACGGGTCACCACACGCGTCATCGACGCCACTGCCATCGACGCCCCCGACCACACCTGGGACGTGGCCGTCTTCACTATGTCCCTGCACCACCTGCAACCAGCTCAGGTACGCATGGTGCTCCGCGAAGGCACCCGAGCCGCACACCGCCTGCTCATCATCGACGCCTGGCGGCACCCGGCATACCTGGCCATCGTCCCGCTGCTGCTCCTTCTCGGCGGGGCCGCAGCCGCACACGACGGCACGATCAGCCTGCGCAAGGCCTACAGCCCGTCCGCACTGCACGCCCTCGCAGACGACTGCGGCGCACCAGTGCACCTGCACTGCAGGTTCCACCTCCCCGGCTACCTGGTGGCCTCCGCCAGCCGCAGCGCACAACAGTCGCCCGGCGACACCGCAGCCACCACAGCACAAAACCGAGACGATTGAGCTGGTACGCCGATGCGCAGTCGGCTTCTTACTCCCCTCCTTTGCCCCGCAGAGCCTCGTGACGCTTCAGAGCTTCCGCCCGGAGCCGCTGCTTCGGTTCGACACGGCCTGCGCCATGACCCGCCGAACAGCGCGGTACCGCAACCTCGTTGCAGGCCACTGCACTGTTCGGCGGGCGCCGTGACCTTCTGCGCGACCGTCCAGGCGATCGTGGCCGTCGGCGCCACCGCGCGGTTCGTCGACATCGACCCCGCCACGCTGTTCGATGGCCGCCTACGCGCGCGGGCTGTACGGGTTCCTGCGCGAGCTCGACCAGCGGGGGTGCGACCTCATCGTCGCCTCCTTGCCGCCGGAGGAGGGGCTGGGACTCGCGATCGCCAACCGGCTCCGCCGCGCCGCGGGGCCCCGGCCCACCGAGTGACCAGCACCAACGCCGTTCGATGCTCCTACCGGAGCGCCCACCGGATGCGCGTCCGACCCCGCAAGGTCGTTCCGCCCTGAGGAACCGTCCTGACCAGGCCCGCCAGGGATCGATGACATGCCCTCACTGCTCCTGCTCGTTGGGGCCGTGGTGGCCCAGGGGCTCCGGGGTGGCGCTCAGCACTCTGGCAGGCCGGACACAGCTCGTGCCGCCAGTCGTCCGTGATGACCGTTCCCCATCCCCGGCACACCTCGCAGCCCGCGGCCCGCGCCAGGTCGGCGCGGGGCACGATGCTGGACGCGTGATCGGCTCCGTGAGCCATCGGGGGGCGCCCTCCATGGATGATCAAAGCGGTGAGCCCGATGGGGCCTTCATCCACGTATACGGGTGTCCTACGACTGCGGCAAACCACGCCGAGCAGCCACGGCCGCGGCAGTCAGGACGCGGCAGGGACTGCCGCATCAAGGCCGCGGGCCGCGACGAGCTGCGCACTACCGTCGGCCAGGCGGTAGCACAGGCCCACCACGGCGGCCTGGCCAGCGGCAACCTTCTCGGCGAGCACCCGGGAGCGGTCCAACAGCAGGTCGACGGTGTGCCGTATGTGCTCGGCGAGGATCTCCTCCGGCTCAACCCGTCCGGCGGCCCGCGCCGCCAGCACGCTGGGTGTCACCCGCTCGACGACGTCCCGAACGTACCCGGCACCCATCGAGAGCAGCCGGCACACATCCTGAGCCATGACCGGCTCGTCGGCCGCGCGGACCACGTTGAAGACCTTCTGGTACTCCTCGGGCAGAGTCTTCTAGTCCATGCCTTTCTCCCGATGCGGCACCAGCAGCACCGCCCGGCCCGCGACCTGCCCGGCAGCCGGCCCGGACGTCTCGTCCGCCTCCGCTTCGGCCTGCGCGTTCAGCCGGATGAGCACCCGCTCCGCGCAGGCGAGTTCCTCCCGTTCAGCCCGCACCGCTTCCAGTTCCTTGGCCAGCCGTTCCTCCGCCGCATCGAGTTCCTCCCGCTGTGCGCTCGTGCAGCTCTGAGCCGTCCGGTTCCCGTGCCCGCCGACGTTGCACTGTCCTCCAGGGCAGTGAATGGGTGGCGCCTCGACAAGGAACGACTGGTGGCCGCCGTCGCATACTTCGCGCCCGACATCCCGGTACGAGACCACCCCTGATCGAAGCCCGCTCGACAAGTATGCGGCAGGTGCTTCCGGCGGGCACTTCACAGGTGGGGCAGTCGAACTGTTCGACGGCGGCTGCCGGTTCGGCGGGCTCTGGTATGTCGCAAAGGCTATTGTCCTGTGCCATCGATTCCTGAGCTCGACTCCCGTGGCGGGTGGCGGGTCGTTTCCCGCCCCGGCTGGGGGCAACGATCGGGCCGGTTCGGCAGTCATGGGGAGTGACACACATCCGTCTCCCGCGCTCGCCACCAACTGCTGTCGCTCGTGGGGTTCGCAGCATGGCCTGTCATCCCTGGGAGGATTCATGAGCCGCTTCGCCGCACCACCTAGCGACAGACAAGGCGCCGGGCGCGACATCGCCCCGCCCATCGCCGCCGCACGTGCCCTACGGCGCAAGCCCGTCGGTCGTGTGACACGCCGCGGTGTCGTGGTGGGGGCCGTCGCCGTTCTGCTGGCGGGGGTCGGGGCCTCGGCCGATGCCGCGCCCAGCGACCCGGTGGTCAGCGGTGCCACCATCAACTCCGGACATGACGTCATCGTGGGTATCACGCACAACGTGGTGTTCCCGGTCACGGTCACCGGATCGGATGACTCCGGCCTGTCTTTCGCCGATGTGGATCTGAAAGGGCCGCACGGCGGTTTCTACACCACCGATGCGTTCTGCGAGACCGCGAGGGCATGCACGACGGTGTTCACCGTCAACGCCCACCCGGCCCCGGGCAGCGACGATCCGGTGGACCTGGCCAACGCCAACGCGGGAACATGGTCGGTCGACGCCTTGGTCGACGCCAACGACGGCGATTCCGTTTTTGTCCCCGGCGTGGGATCGTTCGGACTCAAGCGTGCCGCGCGGCTCACGGTCAACACCTCACCGGAACCGGTGGCCAAGGGCGCTCGTATCACCGTCACCGGCAAGCTCGTGCGGGCCAACTGGGACACCTACCGGTATGCGGGATACGCGGGCCAGGCTGTGAAACTGCAGTTCCGCCCGAAGGGCAGCAGCACCTACACCACGGTGGCCACGGTGGCCACCAGCAATACCGGCACCCTTCGCACCACGGTCAAGGCAGTGAAGGACGGCTACTGGCGTTGGAACTTCACCGGCACCAACACCACCGGCCCGGCCAAGGCCACCGGCGACTACGTCGATGTACGCCCCTGATCCGGCAAGCACCACCATGAGCAACCGATGCGGCCCGGCCCCGGAGGGATCCGGCACGTCCTAAGAGGGCATTTGGTTTAGGTAGATCGCCCCGTATGCCCTAGTAGGTGCCTCGCCAGGTGGGTGTGGTCTCGTCCGTTATGCGCTTGGCGAGGTTGTCGATCGAGGCGAGGTGGATCATGGCTTCGGA
>NZ_JBQQCE010000385.1:0-9528 GCF_052245645.1 Streptomyces sp. KR55
GGCGGTGCCGATGGCGGCGGCCAGGCCGATGCCGGAGGACGTACCGGTGATCAGAACCGTCTTCGGGGAGGTCATGAGGGTCTTCCTTGCGTGGGGAGCACAACGGGCCGACACCCGTAACCGGGGAGTTCCCCGGTTATCTGCAACGGTAAGCGGGGAACTCCCCGGTTGTCCAGCTAGACTGGTCCCCTGACGAAGGGAGGCAGCCTTGACCACCAAGCCGAGCGCGTTGCGTGCCGATGCCCGCCGCAACCGCGAGCGCATCCTCGAAGCGGCCGTGCGCGCCTTCTCCGAGAAGGGCCCGGACGTCGCGATCGACACCATCGCCAAGGCCGCGGGCGTCGGCTCGGCCACGCTCTACCGCCACTTCCCCACCCGCGAAGCGCTCATCGAGGCGGCCTACCGCAACGAGCTGGCCCGTGTCTGCGACCGCGCAGCGAAGCTGCTTGCCGACAATGCGCCGGACCGGGCGCTCCGCCTGTGGATGGACGACTTCATCGACTACCTGGCTGCCAAGCAGGGCATGGCGGACGCGCTGCGGGCCGCGGTCGCATCCGGTGCGGACCCCTTCGCCGAGACCCTCGACAAGCTCGCCACCGCGCTCGGCACCCTGCTGCACGCCGGCGCCGACGCCGGTCTCCTGCGCCCGGACATCGACCCCTTCGATGTCGGCTTCAGCCTGGCCGGCATCGGGCTGATCACCAGCGCTCCCGACCAACGCGAACGGGCCGGCCGCCTCCTCGACCTGCTCCTCGACGGCCTCCGGTACGGAGTGGACGGGCCAGCGTCCAGCTCGTGACCCGGCTCCGGCCGCGGTCCCCGCCCGCATGGCGAAGAAGGGAGCATGTCACTCCTAAGAGCTGTCCTACCTTTCAACGTGGGTCTGATCTGGTCGTTCGTAGGATCGGAGGGCCCAGGGGTTCCGGGTATGGCTGCTAAGGGTTAGCCGCTGGATGGCTTACGGGACTTGGCCGCCCGGAGCCCCGCGACGACTCGACCGCCAATTGGGAGACGCGACTCGATCGCTGCTGTAGGACGATGCCGGCGAGGTCGTCTGCGGGACCGTGTTCGACGAGTTGGCGGAGGTGACCGTGCCCGAGATCTGGGCCGGGGTGGACATCGGCAAGACGCATCACCACTGCGTGGTGATCAATGCGGAGGGCGAGCGGCTGCTGTCCCGCCGGATCCAGAACGATGAGAGTGAGCTGCTGGCTCTGATCGGCGATGTGCTCGCGATATCCGATGATGTCCTGTGGGCCGTTGACCTCAACCATGGTGGTGCCGCCCTGCTGATCGGCCTGCTTACCGCTCATGGTCAGCCCGTCGCCTACCTCACCGGCCTGGCGGTCCACCGGGCCTCGGCCACCTACCGGGGCGAGGGGAAGACCGACGCGAAGGACGCCTTCGTCATCGCCGACCAGGCCCGCGTCCGTCGGGATCTGGGACTGCTGCGGCCCGGTGACGAGATCGCCGCCGATTTGCGCACCCTGACCACCCGACGGCTGGACCTCGTCTTCGACCGCACCCGGCAGATCAACCGCCTCCGGGCCCAACTGCTCGAGATTTTCCCTGCGTTGGAGCGGTCGCTGGACCTGACCAACAAGGGTCCGGTGATGCTTCTGACGGGCTACCAGACGCCGGCTGCGATCCGCCGCACCGGAGTGAAACGGATCGAGAACTGGCTGAGGAACCGCAAGGTCAAAGGCGCCGCCGCCCTCGCTCGCACCGCCGTGGAAGCCGCTCACGCCCAGCACACTGCGCTGCCGGGCGAGCAACTGGCCGCCGCCATGGTGGCCCGCCTCGCGAAGGGGGTGATGGCCCTCGACGAGGAGATCGCCGAGCTGGATGGCCTCATCGAGGCGAGGTTTCGCGAGCATCCGCACGCCGCGGTGATCCGCAGCCTGCCCGGCATGGGGGCGAGGCTGGGCGCCGAGTTCATCGCCGCAACGGGCGGCGACCTGGACGCCTTCGGCAGTGCTGACCGGCTGGCCGGCTTCGCCGGGCTGGCCCCGCAGCCCCGTGACTCCGGTCGCGTCAGCGGCAACCTGC
Source organism: Streptomyces sp. KR55 (assembly GCF_052245645.1). Lineage (NCBI taxonomy): Bacteria > Bacillati > Actinomycetota > Actinomycetes > Kitasatosporales > Streptomycetaceae > Streptomyces > Streptomyces sp. KR55. The sequence goes on from NZ_JBQQCE010000385.1 coordinate 2,050, forward strand.
GCCGACCTCGCCGCTACCACCGCGGCCTGCTGCGGACCATGTACTTGTCGGCACTGGCCAGCCTCAAATCCTGCCCCGCCTCCAAGGCGTACTACCAGCGCAAGCGCCGCGAAGGGAAGGGACACAAGCAAGCTCTGCTCGCCCTCGCCCGCCGACGCGTCAACGTCCTGTGGGCCATGATCCGTGACAGAGAGTGCTATCACTCCTCACTTCCCGTTGCGGCAGCGGCTTGACATCAGCATTGGGAAGTCCCGTAATGATCGTGTGGAACGGCGTGGCGGGCGGCTGTCGATTGGCCGTGGAGTCACTCCAGGCCGGTCGCCCATGCCGTCAGCGCGGCGAAGTCGTCGACGGCAAGGCCGCATCGGGGGTCGACCCGGTGCAGTAGGGCGGGACCATCGTGGTGCTCCTTCACCCAGGTGCGATCCGCCTCTGTGATCTCGTCGTCGATCCAGGCGAACGCCCGGCCTTTCGCCCACGCGACGATCTCCGGCGTCTTCCAGAACACACCGCCGCCGGGCTCGGCCCGCGGTGAGGACCAGGCAATGAAGGGCAGCTCGGGCAGTCCCAGGACCGGCGCGACGAAAGCGTTGGCTTCTTCCTCCCACGTCGTCGCCCACACCAGGTCGAAGGGAAGCGCGTCCAATGCCGGGCCGTGATTCGGGTTGAGCCACACGCGCAGCGGTTTCACCGGCTTGTTCGGCAGCCCCCACTCAGTCAGCCGACGCCGCTCGGCGGCCTCCCAGCGAGGCGTCAGCAGCCGGTGCGTCTCGTATCCCTCAGGCCGTCGGTGCGGCTTCGCGGCATACGGATTCAGAGGTCCGTCCACATCCACCAACAGCGCTGGGCGCACCAGCTCACCCCCCTTGATCCTGCCTCGCACGGTACTGGCCGATGACGAGATCGCCCAGCGGAATTCCGGCAGGAAGCGAGCTCCAGTAAGTCGGGGCTCCGGGCAAATGAAACGATCTTGATGTGACAGCAGTGATCACAGCGTCGGAGCCGTCCTGGATAGCCCCGTTCACCGGGCTGAGCCCGCGTCAGTTCGGCAAGCTGATCACCGCGCTACGGCGCGAGGGCGCGGACCCGGTGCGTAAGGGCCGGCCGTGGAGCCTGCCCCTGGAGGACCGCGTGCTTCTGGTTGCCGTCTACTGGCGGACGAACCTGACCCTGCGCCAACTGGCGCCGCTGTTCGGGGTGTCCAAGTCGGCCGCCGACCGCATCATCGACCACCTGGGACCGGTGCTTGCGCTGCAGCCGCGCAAGCGGTTCCGCAAGGACACCGTGCTGACCGTGGACGGCACCCTGGTCCCCACCCGCGACCACACCATCGCCGAGCAGTCCAAGAACCACCGGTACTCCACCAACCACCAGGTCGTCATCGACGCCGACACCCGGCTCGTCGTGGCCATTGGTCGGCCGGTGCCGGGCAACCGCAACGACTGCAAGGCATGGGAACTGTCCGGAGCCAAGGCCGCCGTCGGGAAGACCACGGTCATCGCGGACGGCGGCTACCGGGGCACCGGCCTGGTCATCCCGCACCGCCGCGAGCGCGGCCAGACTGAACTTGCGGCCTGGAAAGAAGAACACAACGCCTCCCACCGCAAGGTCCGAGCCCGCGTCGAGCACGCCTTCGCCCGGATGAAGTGAACCTTCCCCGCACGCCCGGACTCCCGGGAGCGTGCTTCGCGCGACGCCGCTCCCCTCCTCTCCCGCTCTTCCTCTACCGAGCCCGGCGAGGCGGTTCATCAGCAGGTGGGAGGGACCGCAAAACGATGAACACACCTGAACGAAGCCGGTTCGCTCGGCCTGCTCATCCGACAGTTGGGCGGGCCGGGCAACTCCGCTGTACCGACTGCGTCTTCAGGACGGGTGCGGGTGCGGGGAAGCCCGGCACCCGACCGGTGTGCGGCCGGTATCGACGAGGGCTCGGATGGCGGCGGCGCCCACTCGTCGACGGCTGCTGTCCTTAACGGCTGAATCGTGGACCGCGGGCATGAAGTCCAGCGTCCCCAGATGCGCGCTGACCTCGCGTTCGACGGACCGCTGGTGGTCGAAGTCGAAGTCGAAGTCGAAGTCGTCCAGTTATCTGGGGTAGCGGTGAAGGAGTCTTGCAAGTCGCTGTTCAGGACGCTGCGGATGCGTCCGAAGGCAGCTGAGGTTCGCCCTCTGCCCAGGGCGCTGCTCTTGGAGGTAAGCCGCTGTCCTGTTGGAGTCGTGCATCCGTAGGATCACGTCATGACTGCCGATGCCCCGCTCACCCGAGAGTCGTTCCGGCGCCTCCAGCCGATTAGCGTGCCCAGGCCGGTGTCTCAGTTGCCCGATCGTGTCTGGACTGACGAGGACTGGGGCCGGATCCGGCGCGGGTATCGAGCCCGGGACATGGATGAGAAGTGGAACATCTTCGCCGAAGGCGATGTCGTTTTCATGCACAGAAGCTGGACCGGTCACGGCGTCTATGAGGCGTCCTTCGCCCCCGTGACTGGTGGTGGGAGAAGGATCTCCTCTGCTGTGGTGGAGACCGATGGGGAGCGCTATCGGAGCATGGGCGACGAGTACGATCGTCTGATGCTGGAGCTGATCATCAGCGCGATCGTCCTTGGTGAGCCAGCCGCCGACCTCCGGGCCGGACTCGTGGAGCTGACTGCTCGGGCTTCGGGAAAGAGCGGTCTCCCCTCGGGTGTGGTGGAGCACAGTGCTCTGGGATTGCGCTCTGGATCGTGAACTCTGCAACCAGGCGAGTGCTGTCACGGCCTCGGGCCATGTGACTGCATCACGCGTTGCAAGCGCAGGATCTCGCCGTGTGCCGCGGCCAGTCGTTGTTCGAGCCCTTGGACGCGCTCGCGGTGGGTGATGCGCTCGCGGCGGAGGGTCGGGATACCGGGGGAGCCCGGAGGCGAGAGTTTTGCGCTGCCGGGCTGGCAGGGTCGGGATCCACGAGCACCAGTCTTGCTGCCGAACCGTTCTCCGTGCACGGCTGGAGGAAGCTCGAGGCTGGCGAGAGGTGTAGCAGAAACGGCCGTTGACGTCCGGCAGCGACGGGGGTTTACGTCAACCCCGCATTGCAGGCTCGGCCTGGTCGTCGACGCCGAGGAGGAGGACGTGGTGGCCGACGGCCTCCGTGATGCCGTCTGTGACCTTCTCGACGTCGAGGCGCAGCCGGATGCGTCCGGCTCCTTCGGCGTTGCGCTGCAGGTGCTGCTCCAGCTGGTCGTCGATGCGGTCCAGGGCGGCTTCGGCCGCGGCGTAGTCGGCCAGGTGCCGGGCGAGGAGCTCATGGGTGGCGGTGCCGAGTCGTTGAACGTCTGGCGGCCCAGGGTGAGGGTCGCCACCGGGTGGGTGCTGACCTGCGGTGTGAAGTCGCCGGTGTTCGGCGCCGCGGCGGACGTGTTCGCGGTGGCGGGCTGGGTGGTGACGATGGTCTGCTCGGCCATGACCGGCCTCCCTTGTCTTGGTGGATGTGGAGGTGGTGCTGCCTCTATGTCACCGAGAGACAAGATCTGTTCCCAGAGACGGAGTTGGGCACTTGCTGGAGTGGATCTGGGAGAAACCTGGGACGGGCCTGGGACGTCAGCCCCAAAGGAGCTCGAGGACGGCACGCCGGTAGATGGCGTACACCGTGGGCAGTTCCGCGAGGTGGGCGCGCTCGTCGATGCCGTGCAGCCCCTTGTACGGCACGCCGAAGCCGGCAGTGGCCGGGATGCCCTCCCCAGCGAGCAGGTTGCCGATGTTCGACGGCCCCGCGGTCTTCGAGCGGACCCTGAGCCCTGCCTCGGCGGTGGCATTCAGCAGGGCGGCGGCGGGCTGCTCCTCTTCGGCGAGGCGGAAGGGTGGCCACGCGGCGATCGGGGTGATCTCGGTGGGCGTCGGGGCGGGCAGCTCCGCGTCGAGCTCGGCGACGGCCTTGCGGACGAGCGTCTCGACGTCGTGGCCGTCGAAGGTCGGCGTGGTGCGGATGTCGACGTTGAGGTCGCACCGGTCGGGGGTGACCGAGAAGCCCTGGCCGCCGTGGAAGGACGTGACCGACAGCTTCGGCGGCAGCGGGAATCCCGAGGCCGCGGCGGCGCCGGGCAGTTCGGCGGTGTCCAGGAGCCTGACGAGATGGGCGGCACGGGAGATCGCTCCCACCACATTCTTGCTGGAGCCGGAGTGCCCGGAGGGGGCATGCACGGCGATGGCGGCCCGCCACAGACCCCGGCCGCCGACCACGACCTCCTCCATGCCGGGGTAGCCGATCATTACCCCGGCGGGGCGGGCCGCATGCGGGTCGGCGAGGTAGGCGCGGGCGCCGCCGAAGCCGCCGGTGTGCTCGTCGACGTCCAGGAGCACGGCGAGTCCGCCATGCAGGGTCTCGGCGCGGGGCGCGAGGTCGGCGGCGATGTGGCAGAACATCGCTGCGGCGAGCTTGGAGTCCGCAGCCCCTCGGCCGAGCAGCCAGCCGTCCACCACGTCCCCGGAGGCGGGCGGGAAGGACCAGGCGGTCTCGTCACCGTAGGGGGCGGTGTCCACGCACGCGTCCAGCGTCCACCAGGAGCCCGGACGGCCTCCGGGGATCTCCACCAGCAGCCCCACCAGCTCACCGGCGCCGTCGTGCAGATGACGGTGCGGCAGGCCGCGCGCGGCGAGCCAGTCCTCCAGCACACCCAGGACAGGCCCGTAGTCGTCGATCCCGCCCCGGCTCGGCCGCCGGATCAGATCCTGGGCCAGCTCCACCACGGACGCCGCACGGGCCTCGGCCTGGCCCGCTGGTCCCGCCGCGCGAGCGAGCCGAGCATCTCTGCCGCGAACGCTTCCAAGCGAGGACGGACCTCGCACATCTCCTCAGATGTCACACCTGATGCAAGATCACACGCCACACGACAGACGGCAGTTGGGGTACCTAACGAAGCCTTACCAGTAACTCTTAATTTAGGAATTATTATTGACGCGCACCGGTAACCTCTGCAAGATCCTGGAAACAAACCGCAGGCGCGCGGGCATTGACTGGTCCGAAGACCGACCGCCACACCCTCCACGAGGGAGCGGTACCTCGGACTCACGACCAGGACGGGTCGGCACGCCTGATCGATCGGACAAAGGATCCGACGTGCAACGACATCTCACCGTCCTACTCGCCCTCCTGACCGGCTTGCTGGTCGTGCCGGCACCCGCCCACGCCGGCCCAGCGGCCGGCACTGTCGCCGTCACGGCGCCAGCACCTCAGCAGGTGCTGAGCCCGACGCCGTACATGGGCTGGAACACCTACTACGCACTGGGTGGCGATCCGACCGAGGCCGAGGTCAAGTCAATAGCCGACTTCCTGGTCAGCAGCGGCCTGCGCGACGCCGGCTACGAGTACGTCTGGATCGACGGCAACTGGGCGGCGCCGACCCCGCGCAGCGAGGCTGGCGACCTGGTGGCCAACCCCGACCAGTTTCCGAACGGGCTGAAGCCGCTGGTCGACTACATCCACGCCAAGGGCCTGAAGGCCGGCATCTACACCGACGCCGGCCCGTACATCCCGGGCAAGTGCGGACTCGGCAGCGGCGGCTACTACCAGCGCGACGCGGACCAGTTCGCCGCCTGGGAGTTCGACGCGGTCAAGGTGGACTACCTCTGCGGGATCGCCGCGGACCTCGACCCGAAGACCGTCTTCACCAAGTTCGCGCAGGCGTTGCGGAACAACGCCAGCGGGCGCCCCATGATCTTCAACCTCTGCAACCCGGTGACCTCCCCGGACTGGGGCAACTACCCGGAGGAGCAGCAGTCGACGTACTCCTGGAGCTATGCGCCGGCGATCGCGCAGTCCTGGCGGACGTACACGGACGTGGGTTTCGTCGGCGAGATCAAGTTCAAGGACATGCTGCGGAACTACGACGCGAACGCGCGGCACCCCGAGGTCGCCGGGCCGGGGCACTTCAACGACCCGGACTACCTCGGACCTGAGCTGGGGATGACCGACGAGGAGTTCCGTACCCAGATGACGCTCTGGTCGGTGGCGGCCGCGCCGCTGGTGATCGGCAGCGACGTCCGTAAGCTCAGCCAGACCTCGCTCGGCATTCTCGCGGACCCCGATGTACTCGCGATCAACCAGGACACCGCCGGCATCCAGGCCGTCCGCGTCGGCCCCGCCGGTACGACGGAGACCTGGGTGAAGCGGCTGGCCAACGGTGACCGTGCCGTGGTGCTGCTGAACCGGGGCGACAGCCCGACGACCCTGACCACGAAGGCGTCGTCGGTCGGGCTGTCCGGGGATCGGTTCACCCTGAAGAACGCCTGGACCAACCAGGTCACCGAGAGCGCCGGCACCATCAGTGCCGCCGTCCCGGCCCACGGCGCGGCCCTGTTCCGGGTCGCCCCCGCCAAGGGCAAGCCCGGTGTTCCGCACGTCGTCGCCGGCCTGCCGCAGGTGACGCAGGTCGGTGGCGACGCGGTGCCGGCCGGGGTCGCCCCGGTGGTCGCCGGCGGCGACCAGGCCCGGGTCGAGGTCACCGTCCGTAACGACGGTGCGCAGCCGGTCTTCGCGCCGCGGGTTGAGCTGACGGTGCCCGCCGGCTGGACAGCCCGTCCGCTCGGCAAAGCGCCGAAGCTACTGGAGTCCAACCACTCCGTGACCTACGCCTTCACGGTGACCCTGCCGGCCACCGCCAAGCCGGGCAGCACCGCGCTGACCGCCACCACGTCGTACGAGGTGATCGGCAAGGGACGGCTGCGGCATGAGACGGCCACGGCGGTAGTGGTCGCACCGGCGGCGCCGGACGGCGACGTCGTACTGTCGCACCACCAGTGGATCAGCGCCACCAGCGGGTGGATGAGCCCGACGGTCGACCTGAGCGTCGGTGGCTGGTCGCCGATCAGCATGCTCGGCCAGGTCCACCCGACCGGTATCGGGGTCGCCTCGCCCTCCACGATCCGCTACTACCTCGGCGACCGGTGCAGCCGGCTGACCGCGACCGTCGGCATCGACGATGCGGTGCGCAACGTCGGCCCGGAGGGCGGCACGTCGACCTTCCAGGTGATCGGTGACGGCCGGGTGCTGTTCGACAGCGATGTGCTGACCCGCGACGACATCCGCCAGGCCGACATCGACCTGACCGGCGTCCGGGTGCTCGACCTGGTGGTCGGCGACGCCGGCGACGGCGGCTACAACGACCGCGCCAACTGGTCCGGTCTGAACGCCGCTTGCTGATTCGGCTCGGCCGCACCCATGTGACACCTCACCTGGGTGCGGCCGATTCGCCAGGACTCTGAGACGCCGTGGCGCGTAACCGCGCCACGGCGTCGTGATGTCGGGCCGGCCCGGATGGGGAGCGGACGGCGTCAGGCGCGCCGCAGCACAACGACTTCGGCGTCGGCCTCGGCGGTCCACTGCACGGGCAGGCCGACGGCGGTGAGGTGGCTGCCGGAGTAGCGCTGTTCGCCGTGCCGGTGGACGCCGGCCGGGTCGACGCCGGCGAGCGGCAGCCGTACCGGGGGGACGGCAACAGGCCGGTACCGTCG
>NZ_JBQQCE010000386.1:0-9507 GCF_052245645.1 Streptomyces sp. KR55
CGGACATGGCCGACCTGTTCGAGTTCCTCATCGGCACCGGCCTGCGCAAGGGCGAAGCCCTCGGCCTGCACTGGGACGACGTCCACCTCACCGAACGCGTTCTCTACGTGCGCTGCACACTCTCCGCCATCGACAACAACCACCTTGTGATCACCGCACCCAAGACCCTCACCAGCAAGAACTGGGTAGCCATCTCACCCCGCGTCGCCGCCGCCCTCCGACGCCGGGCCCGGTCCAGGGATCGCGCCCACAGGCGCCCAGGCGATCCGTTCGCCGGACTCGTCTTCTGCCGACCCGACGGCCGGCCGCTGCGGCCCCCCACCGTCCTGGACCGGCTCCGGCAACTGTCCGACGAAGCCGGCGTCCCCCGGGTGACCGTTCACGACCTGCGGCACCTGGCCGCCACCCTCACCATCACCGCCGACGTGCCGCTCACTGTGGTCTCCAAGACGCTTCGCCACTCCACCCTGTCCACCACAGCCAACCTCTACAGCCACCTCACCCAGCAAGGCGCCCGCGAAGCCGTCGACACCATCGACCAAGTCCTCCACAGAGCCGAGCAGACCGTCGGCGGTAGGGACCGGCCGACGTGGCTGCGACCACCACGCGACCACATCCACCGCCTCCGCGCAGCCCTCCACAAGCTCCGCTCCCCCGCACCGCCCGCCACCAGCACCCTGGCGAACCAACCCCGGCTCGGGCGTGCGACCACATTGCGACCACCAGCCCTCCAGGGACGCAAAAGGCCGTTCTCTCATGGATGAGAGAACGGCCTCCGACCTGCATCAAAGCTGGTCGGGACGACAGGATTTGAACCTGCGACCCCTTGACCCCCAGTTGGGTGGTCGGTGAGCGACGCGCGACGGGTCGTTCTTCGAGGTCAGTGTTCAGCGTACTCGGCCGAGTAAAGGAGTCTCTGTGGTCCGGCCTCAGCCGAGAGCAGGCAAGTCAGCGGAGGCGAACGGCCCTTGCGCTCCGAGCCGTCCGTGGCCGACCTGCCTCCTTGGGGCCTGATACAGCTCCCCCACACGCCGCCCGCAAGGAACTGATGGTTTATCAGGTATACCGAAACATGCAGGTGACGAGGCCTGCGGAGCGTATAGAGCAGTCGCAGCGGGAACGCGACGAAGAGCCGGGTTGGCTGAATTCCGTCCAACCTGGGAAAAACGCAGGTCGCGGCCCCTCATCCATGGTTCGAAATGTGAGCGGCCAGCCACGAGTTCGAGCCCTACGGGGGACCCAAAACATGGCTGGTCTCCTGCTCAAGGGCCATGGGGCCCGGCAGCCTTCGGTAGGCACCGCGAGCGGAGAGCCTGCGCCTGATCAGCCCGTGCAGCTGGCGGCCCTCTCGGCGCCAATCCGCGGTGGGCGCTGGGGAGTCGGTATGCGCTATCAGGCGGCACGCTGGCCCTTGGGGCGGGAGAAACGAGCGTCGTGGCTCAGGGTGGAGCGGCCGGCGGTTGACCGGCGAAGGGAGCTGCGGGCTCCGCCGGTACCGTGTTCCCTGTGGACAGACAGCTGCGTGACGCGGAACTCGATGAGCTGGTCGAGCAGGCCACCGTGGACGCCTACGACGACGAGGAGCAGCTCACGGGCCTCTACACGATGCTCGCAGAGCAGCTGGCCGTCCCGTTCAAGACGGTCGTTCTCGGGGTCGAGGTCACCGTGAAGAAGGTGGATCTGCTGCCCGGCAGCCAGATCGTGGCGGTCTGTACGCGAGGCAGGCACCGGCAGGCGATCGGCATTCTCGACCTTCCGTTGCCGGATCCGGCGCCCGAGGGGGCTGAGTGGATCGAGGCCTACCGGCACTGGGGACCGTAAGAGCGCCCGGGTCAGTGGCCGGTCGGCAGCGCCGGCCGGTAACCCTGACCGGCGAGCCAGGCCCGGGCCCGGCCGTACTGCCGTTCCCCGGCGAACAACCAGTACCGCTGCAGCTGCGCCGGTGAGGTGGCCAGCATGTCCTTGAATCGGCGGAACGCTCCTGGGCCCTGGATCGCGATGCCGAGGTAGCGGGCAAGGTCCTGGTCGTCGAGGGTGGTGATGAAGTCCTCCATGTCGCGGTAGGCATCACGTGGTCCCTCGCATGGGACATGGAGCCACCGCTCGGTGCCTTCCGGTTCGTCCTCGTCCCATGACTCGTCGGTGTCCGCGAGGGCGGGTCGGCACTCGCCGGTGTCCAGGTCGATGCGACCACCGCCCCAGGCCGGGTCGCCTTCAAGCAGACCGGAGAGTTCCTCCAGGTCGACCGGCAGCGGCCGTAGCACGCAGCCGGCACCGCCACCCGCCGTGTCGAGTTGCCGGGCGAGGACCTCGTCGCCGGGCCAGCCCCGTTCGCGCAGGGTGGTGGTGCACGCGGTCGCTGTCCCCTGAGCGCCGGGCACTGCCCGGGAAACGGCTGCCGTGAGTGCGTCCCCGCACTGTTGCAGCACGCCGGCGGGGTCATGCGTACGCAACAGGGCGAGCAGGGACGGGCCGTTGGCGGTGTGGCACGCGGCGCGGAGTGCCTTCAGCGCGTGGTCGGTCCATGCCTCGGTCATGCCCGCGAGGCTACTCCTCAAGTTCTCGGCTGTACTCGAACAGGGGGACCCCATGACGCACTGCGAGCGCCATCGTCTCCGGTGCGACAATGCGCTGGTGAGCACGGCAGACAAGTCCCCTTCCAGGCGTCGGCCGCCGACGTTCGGCCCGGAGCCGTGGCCTCATACGGCACCGCCCGGTGAGTGGTCGTACTGGGATGTGTGGTTCGCCGTGGTGTGCGTGGTGGACTGTGGCGGCGACTGGGACGCCTTCGATGTTCGCCTGACGCGGGAGCGGTCGGGCGGGGTGATGCGCGGGGCGTATCTGGAGCCGTTGTGGAGTCATCTGCTGGATCTGCGGGAGCGTCTTGCGGCGGACGGGCTCGGTGCGGCCGAGCTCGCCGGAGGCGCAGCGCGTGATCCGAAGGTCGTCGCCCGGGCCCGTTCCAAGGTGTGGAGGCAGGCGCTGGAGGGGCGGGCGAAGACAGCGCCGATGCGCCGGACTCCGAGTCGGCGACTTTCCGAGCGGGCTCTGACCGGGGCGTGGCCGCGCTTCCCGGTGTCGCCGCAGGGGCCGTACGAAGCATTCGTGGGGGTTGTGGATCTGGATCGGCATCATGGCCAGTGGGCGACCATGGCGGTGGCCGACGCTCTGACCGAAGCCACTGTCGCCGAGGTGGCGGAAGCGGGCGGGGACGCAGCGATTCTGCTGGCCGTCCGGCGGGCCGCGTTGACGCGCGGGGTGCGGGCGCTGCGGGTGTGCGACGACTCGTGCGGCACATTGGGCGAGTGGCTGCGCCGGACGGTGGCCGAGTACGCGGCCGTCCCCTGGCGGCAGACGGCGCTGCCCGCCGACGTGTTCTGGCAGGACTTCCTTGAACTCCTGGGTGAGGTCGGCGATTTCGGCGGGACCTCGCGGCAGGAGGCCGAGTTGTTCACGCATGCCGGGGTCCGGGGCGATCTGGACCTGGTGGAGGCGCTGGCCTGCGCGCTGCACAGCGAGTATGCCTCGGCCCGCTGGGACTTCCGCGCCCGTGAGATCCTGGGCCTTCGCGCCTATGCCCAAGTCGCGGCCGGGGCGGTGGACCGGTTCACCGCCACCGCGACTGTGCTGGGCTCGGAGGACTGGCAACCGCTGGAGGCCATGGTCTCCTGTGCCCTGCGGCAGGGTGACGCCGCGGCCGCCCGTGCCGTGCTCCGGGCGGCGGACCGGCCGGGGTTCCACCAGGACTGGACACGTCGCCGGGCAATCGAACTCGACCGGGAACTCGGTGGGGAAGGATACGCATGACGCGCGCCGACGACACGAGCGAGGTGCGGGATCGGCTGCTCAGCTGGCTGCTGCCGGACGGCGGCCCGGCCGACTCGCTCGCCCAGGAGGACGTGGAGCGGTTCTGCTGGTACGAGCTGCCGGTCAAGTGGATGGCGGAGCCCGCCGAGTACCCGCACATCCTCACCGCCCTGGCCGAACTCCTCCAGGACGCCGGCCGGTCCCGGGCCGCCGCCGTCTGCACGTCGGAGGTCACCCGCGGGGTCCTCGACGCGTGGCAGGGCTCGCCCGATCAGGGGCGGGCCGCCTACCGGCGGGCGGTGGACGCCTCCCCGGTGACCCCGCCGAACACCGCCCTGCTCACCTGGGGGCCGGTGATGGGCATCGACGAGGCTGTCGCCCGCAGCAACGCCTCCCGGCGGCTGGAGCAGGCCCTGGACGACGGGGCACTGGTGCCCGGTGCCCGCGGATACGCTGCCGCGCGCATCAAGCACCTGGAGCGCTGGCTCACCACCCCGCACCCTGCGCACGACGGCCGCACCCCGCTGGAAGGCGTCCGCAGCGAGCGCCGCCGCACCTGGGCCGAGGCCCCGCCCGCCGCCCGGCGGCGTCTGCGCGGGACCGTAATGGGCCTGCTGAGCGTGGCGCCCGAGGTGCCCGCCGACACGGCCGAACCCCTGCGCTGGCTACTGGAGTCGGTCGGCGACGGAGTGACGCTGACCCAGGCCGGCTACCTGCCGCGCGCCCTGGTCGTCGAGGCCGCCGAGCGCTACGACTGGTATCTGCCCGGAATGGTGCCGTGCACCGAGTACGACGTCGCCCGTCTCGTCGAACTGCACGAACTGGCCCGCGCGGCGCGGCTGCTCGCCAAGCGGCACCGCAAGCTAGCCCTGACCGCCCGCGGTCGGCAGCACCTCACCGACCCGGCCCTGTTGCAGGCCACCGCGGCCCGCGCGTGGTTCGGCGACGGTGTCCGAGCCGAGCTCGCCGAAGCCGCCGCCGCGGCCCTGCTCGACGGGGAGTCCACGCTCGACGACCTCACCGGCGCCGTGCACACCCTGGCCGCCGAGGCGTTCACCCTCGCCGATGGCAGCACCCCGCGGCCGGACGACACCCGCCACTTCCTGTGGCAGTGGCTGCGGCCCGGCGAGGCCCTCGGCTTCCTGGCGTACCGCGATCGCAGCCGCTCCACGATCTGCCTCACCCCTACCGGCCGAGCCGCCGCTGTCACCGCGCTTGGATCACGTGCCCACGCCCCGCGGACCGCGCCCTGGGCGTGATCTCCCCGCTCAGGTCCGGGCGGGCAGTGCGCAACCGAGTTTCAGCAGCGCGGCGCGGAAGGCCTGCAGGTCGCCAGGGGCCACCATGAGGTGCCTCGGGTCAACCTGGGAGCACAGCGCGCCCGCCTTGCGGTCCTTCGCGATCACCACCGCCTGTGCCTCGTCCACGCACTCCAGCAGATGGCATGTACCCAGATCCCGTACCTTCTCGGTGCGGGAGGCGGCATCATCCAGCAACACCGCGACAGCCTGCGGCAGTTCCTCTCCTGTGCTGCTCTCGGCCAGGAAGCGGCGCAGCTCGTCCAGGCGGCGGCCTGCGTGGAGGGCCTTCAGCAGGGAGGCGGTGGACAGCGTCCAGACATGGTCGGTGGACCGGGTCGCGAACGCGTCGAGCAGCAGCGCCTCGGCGGGAGCCAGGCCGTCGAGTGCCACGACGTCGCAGTTCGGCAGGACCCTGACCGGGCTCCGCGCCCCGGCGGCGGGTGCTGGACCGGGCCGATAGGCGTCGGCGCGCCCCGTCGCGTACGCCCCAAGCGGGTTCAACCGGACGGCGAGCAGCCCGTCGTAGCCGCTGAGCCGCTGAAGCCAGTCGGCGCCCCACATGTGGCGGAAGTCGTCCCGGGCGCCGTCCGGGTCGATGTACTGGACGTCGACAAGGCCGAGGGTGGCCGCGTACTCGAACAACACGCACAGGGTGTAGCGGCCCTGCAGCACCGGCCAGTCGTGGTGCCCGTCGTAGCCGAGGCTGCCGTACTGCGCGTCCTCCAGGTACAGCTTCCACAACGCCCGCTCGGAGCGGACCAGGTACGGATCATGCCCTGCGGTACGCATCTCCTTGAACAGCTCGTCCACTGTCACCCATTCCCCGGGTGGACAGCACTCGGCGAGCGCCGCACCCACCGCCTTGCGGCGCGGACCCGCCGCGCTGAGGACGTTCGCCGCGCGTTGCCCCTTGACCGCCTCGATGCAGCTGAACTCGTCCAACACCCCATGGCTCAGCCAGCGCCGCCACAGGTGCCGGATCGTCTCGTGGGCGGGCTCGGCCAGCGCCTTGCGGCCACGCGCGGTCAACTCCAGTCGGCCGCCGGACAGTTCGGCGAGACCGCCAGCCTGGAGCAGCAGCGGCCAGGCGAAGGCCCTGACCGCCTCGCCCTCGTAGAAGTCACCGCCGGTGAGGACCTCGCCCAGCGCTCGGATCGTGGCCGCGGAGGGGCGCTTCGCCTTGTCACTGCACCGCAGCCTGCCCGCGGCGGCCAACTGCAGCACCGCCGCGAGCTCCGCTTGCGCCCCGTACTCCATGGCCCGCTCGGTCCACACCGCCGCCATAGTCCACGCCTCCCCGGAACCGCTCGTCTCGGCTCACCCTAGGGCGTTTGAGTATGACGTCCGGTCCGCTCCGGCCGCCTTGCCCGCTATCCGTCCGAGCCCACCCGCAGCGGCGATAGGGTCCGCCGTGTGAGCGAGTACCAGTACTACGAGTTCCAGGCCCTCGACCGGCCGCTCAGCCGCGAGGAGCAGGACCGGTTGCGGGCCGTCTCCAGCCGGGCCCGGATCACCGCCACCAGCTTCACCAACACCTACAACTGGGGCGACCTCAGCGCCAATCCGCGCCGCATGGTCGAGCGCTACTTCGACGCCCACCTGTACGTCACCAACTGGGGCACCCACCGCCTGATGCTCCGCCTGCCCAGGCAAGCCCTGGCCCTGCCCACGGTGAAGCCGTACTGCCTCGACCATCACATCGACGCCTGGACCACCCGCACCCACCTCCTGCTCGACCTCACCAGCGAGGACGAAGGCGGCGACTGGATCGAGGGCGCCGACGACTCATTGGCCGCCCTCATCGGCGTACGCGACGAACTCGCCACCGGGGACCTGCGCCCCCTCTACCTCGCGTGGCTCTCCGCGCTCGCCGCCTGGGAACTCGAAGACGACGACGAAGAGGAATATCAGTCCTGCCCCGAACCGCCCGTCCCGGTCGGCCTCGGCGAATTGACCGCCCCGCAGCGCGCGCTCGCGGACTTCCTGCGTGTGGACGCCGATCTGCTCGCGGCTGCGGCTCAGGCCAGCCCACCGAGCCCAAGGAAGTCGGCCAATCCCACGAAGAAGGAACTCGCGCCACTGATCGCCGCCCTACCGGAGCAGGAGAAAGACGCCCTGCTCCTGCGGCTCGTCCTCGGCCCCGAACCGCAGCTGCGCACTGAACTCCTGCACCGCCTGCGCGGCACCACCGCCCCCACTGCGATCCCCGGGCGCCGGTCCGCCGCCCTCCTCCTGGACGCCGCCCACACCCTGCGCACCGAACGCTGACAGCACGCGGAACACGAACGAGCCGAAGCCCGCGCCCGGCACCTGACCGCCCTCGCGCGCGAGGCCGAGTCCGCCTGGCAGCGGATCGAGGCGCACATCGCCACCAAGAAGAGCACCGCCTACGACCAGGCCGTCGCCCTCCTCGCGGAACTGCGCGACGCCTACGCCCACACCGGACGTGACGCGGACTTCCACCAGCGCCTGACCCGCCTGCGCGAGGACTACCAGCGCCGCCCCGGCCTCATCCACCGCCTCGACCGCCACAGCCTCCGGTAACGCCCCCACTGCCATGGGGCCGAGGAAGCCCGGACAGGACTCCTCATGGAAGCAGTGTGAACGCGGGAACGTGCTCGGGCACGAGCGCCCGGAAATGCCGGTGGTCGAGCGTCGCGACATCCGTCAGCTTCAGCCGCTCCGCCACAGCGACCACTGAAGCATCCGCCACGCCCAGCGGAAAGCCACGGTAGCGGTGCATCAGCTCAGCGATCCGGGCCATGTCCCGCTCATCGGGAAACACCTGCACGAGATCACCACCGACTACGGACTCCACCAGGTTGACTTCAGCCTCGGCGCCCAGATACTTCCCGACCAGATAGCAGCATTCGGTCAGCACATACGGAGTGACGACAAGGTCGCCGTCGTAGGACTCCAGTAACTCGGCGCACCGCTCGTGGTCAGGGTCGTTGCGGTTGAGGAAGGCGACAAGCGGACCAGTGTCAACGATCAGCATCGTCCTCGCCGATCTCCGCCCGCGCGATGTCCTTCGCCCGGGCGCCGAGATCGGTCGCCGGGCCATCGAAGCTCCGCAGTATCCGGAACCGACTCGGCGCGGGTTTCACCAGACGCAGGGCGTGACGACGCAGCTCCTCCGCCTGCTCGGGCTCCAGGCGATCGATGAGCTCGTGCAGTTCCCTGTAGTCGTACGCCGAGGTCATGGCCGCTTCCTCTCCACCGCGCCGTACGTCCACGATAGCGTTGGCGTCCCGAGCCCGTGACCATGTCAGCATGGCTCCAGGTACATCGTCCGGATCGGGTTTCGCCGACAGCCCTGCCGCGTCCGCGGCATCCGGGGCCGCGTCTGCCACCACTGGCGGCGTCTTGCTCTCCTGAACCGTCGCTCTCATCTTCCTCAGCCTCTCGGCGTCGCTCGAACCTGACCCACTTGTGACCTTCATCCGACCCTGACCTTGGTGATCAAGGTCAGGAGGAAGAGGTGATCCACGGGAAGACTTCCGAGCCGCCGCCCTTGGCGCGCACAGCCAAGGGAAACGCGCTGGTCACGGCCAGCAGGCGGGTCTGGTGGTCGCATGTGGTCGCCCGAGACTGGAGGTGTCGGCCCTCCGCCCGCGTCCTGGAGGCGACCCTCATGCGTACCACCGCCGACCGCGGCCGCATCTACCGCAGGTGCGGCTGCCGCGACACCCACCGCCGCCAGCTCGGAGCACACTGCCCCCGCCTGCTCGCCGACGGTCACCACGGGACGTGGACGTTCGCCGTCGACGTTCCCGCCCCACACCACCGGCGGACGACCGTCCGGCGTGGTGGCTTCACCAGTCACGACGCCGCCGAGGCCGCACTGCGGACGTTCCTGGAGGGCGAGGTCGGCGGCTTCAACGCCGACCCGAACCAGACCGTCGCCGACTACCTGAACACCTGGCTGACGGCGAAGGCGCTGGTGCTCAAGCCGACCACCATGGCCCGCTACCGGGACTACGTGCACAACGATCTCGTCCCCGCCGTCGGCAGCCTCAGACTGGACGAGCTCAGGCACCGGCACATCAGCGCCTTCGTCACCGGCCAGCTCGCCGCCGGCCGCCGGCCGCACCACCCTCTACCGGTGCCTGGCCACGCTCTCCAGCGCGCTGGGCGACGCCGTCCGCCAGCACCGCCTCGCCCACAACCCCGCCAGCCCACCGGCCCTGCGGCGACCGCCCGCGCCGGAGCGCAGGATCTGGACCGCCCCCGAGGCGGTCCGCTTCCTCCGGCACTGCCACCACACCGACCCGGACATGGCCGACCTGTTCGAGTTCCTCATCGGCACCGGCCTGCGCAAGGGCGAAGCCCTCGGCCTGCACTGGGACGACGTCCACCTCACCGAACGCGTTCTCTACGTGCGCTGCACACTCTCCGC
>NZ_JBQQCE010000387.1:0-9393 GCF_052245645.1 Streptomyces sp. KR55
GACCGAACTGGGCGAGCACGCACGCAAGGAGGGCGTCACCCTCTTTCTGGAGCCGCTCAACCGGTACGAGGACCACATGGTCAACCGGCTCGAACAAGCCGCCGAACTGATCCGCGCAACAGGCCTCGACTCGGTGAAGATCGGCATCGACAGCTACCACATGAACATCGAGGAGAGCGACCCCGCCGCCGCGATCCTCGCCCACGCCGACGTCATCGGCCACGCCCAGGTCTCCGACTCCAACCGCTTCCAGCCCGGCGCCGGACACCTCGACTGGCCCGCCTGGCTCGGCGCCCTGCACACCATCGGCTACGACGGCCACCTCGCTCTGGAGTGCCGCCTGACCGGCGACCCCGGCGAGGCCGTCCGTTCCGTCCCGGCCTTCCTCAAGAGGTCCGGCGCGTGAAATCCCTCCTGGACCGGCCCGCGCCCACCGCGCCCGCAGACTCCCTGACACTGCGGCGCGGTGCGGCGCGGGTCCTCATCGACAACTGGACCGGCACCTCGACCGTTCCCTCCCGCACCCTCTACCCCCACCAATGGAGCTGGGACTCCGCTTTCATCGCCATCGGACTACGCCATCTCTCGGTGCGCCGCGCGCAGCGAGAACTGGAGTCCCTGCTGGCCGGGCAGTGGGCCGACGGGCGTATACCGCACATCGTCTTCAACCCCGCCCTGCCGCACGACGCCTACTTCCCGAGCCCCGACTTCTGGCGGTCCTCCCACGCCGGCCGGACAGCGGGCGCACCCACGGCTCCCGAGACGTCCGGCATCGTCCAGCCGCCGGTGCACGCCCTGGCGGCCTGGCTCGTGCACCGGGCCGACCCCCAGGAGTCGAGCCGCCGAGGCTTCCTCGCCCGGGCCTACCCACGGCTCGCCGCCTGGCACGACTACCTCCTCACCCGCCGCGACCTCGGCGGCGGGGGACTGGCGGCCGTCGTCCACCCCTGGGAACCCGGCATGGACAACAGCCCTTGCTGGGACCGGGCCCTGCAACGCGTCGAACCCGCCCCGCCCGACGCCGTGCACCGCGCCGACCTGGACCACGGCCACCCCGCCGACCGGCCCACCGACCTGGACTACGGCCGCTATGTCCGGCTGGCCACCGACTACCGCGAAGCGGGCTACGACGACCGCGCGGCACGCCACGGCTTCGCCGTGGAGGACCCCTGCTTCAACGCGCTGCTGATCGTCAGCGAACTGGCACTGGCCGCCATGGCCCAGGACCTGGGCGCGACCGCCGCCCCCCACGCAACGCGTGCCGAGGAGCTGACCCGTCGGCTGGTGACCCGGCTGTGGGACGACACCGCCGGCCTGTTCCGCGCGCGCGACCTGGGCAGCGACGCCCTGGTCGACGAGCGCAGCGTCACCGGCCTCATCCCGCTGATCGTGCCCCACCTGCCGCCCGACGTCGTGCGCCGCCTGCGCGAGACCCTCGACGGGCCGCACTTCAGCGCACCAGCCACACGACTGGTCCCCAGCTACGACCTGACCGGCCACGCCTTCGACCCCAAGCGCTACTGGCGCGGCCCGGCCTGGTTCAACACGGCCTGGCTGATCCACCGCGGACTGAGCACCCACGGTCTTCAGGAGGGCGCCGACCGTCTGCGGCAGGGCGTCCTCGCGGAGGCGGGACGCTCCGAGTTCGCCGAATACGTCGACCCCACGACCGGCGCCGCCCGCGGCACCCGCCACTTCTCGTGGACCGCCGCTCTCACCCTCGACCTGCTGTGCGCCGACCCGAAGGAACCCACACCATGACCGCGGCAGACACGCGTGTCCAGCTGGTGCGCGACGCCACCTTCGCCCGCCTCGACACCGACGGCGGCATCACCGGCACACGCGGGACCACACCCGACGGACTGTTCCTGCGCGACGCCCGTCACCTCAGCCGCTGGCAGCTGACCGTCGACGGCACCAGCCCCGTGGCCCTGGTGCCCGCCACAGCAGAGACGGACCACACGGCCACCGGCGTGCTGACCCCCAAGGGCACGCGGGACAACCCGCCCGCCTACACCGTCTTCCGCCAACAGACCGTCTCCGCAGGCGCGTTGAGCGAACACCTGCGCCTGGTCAGCAACCGCCCCGACCCGCTGACCGCCCGCGTCGACCTCACCGTCGACGCGGACTTCGCCGACCTGTTCGAACTGCGCGCCGACGACCGTCACTACCCCAAACCCGGCGCCCGCCACGAGACGCAGCCCACGGACGACGGCCTGCTCTTCGACTACCGGCGAGCCGACTGGCACACCCGGACGACCCTCACATGCCACCCGGCCCCCGACGCCGTCACCACCGCCCAGGGCACACCGCAGTCCACCGCGCGCACCCTGACCTGGCACCTGGAGCTCGACGGTCACGGAGAAGCAGAACTCCACCTGACCGTCCGCGCGCAGCCGCAGGGGCTCCCGGCCGACATCCCGGCCGTACCGCACCGGCGCCGGGCGCCTGCCACGGCACCGGACGACCTCACCCGCACCTGCGAACGGGGCCTGGCCGACGTGGACCTGCTGACCATCCCGGTCACCGGCGTCGACGGCGAGGAGGTGTACGTCCCCGCCGCCGGCATCCTGTGGTTCCTCACCCTGTTCGGCCGGGACTCGCTGCTGACGTCGTACTTCCTGCTGCCCTACCGGCCGGAAACTGCTGCCGCCACGCTGAGCGCACTCGCCGCCACCCAGGGGCAGCGCCATGACGCCTTCAGCGGCGAGCAACCCGGACGCATCGTCCACGAGACCCGCCACGGCGAACTCGCCCACTTCCGTCAGGTCCCCTACGGCCGTTACTACGGCGCCGTCGACGCCACACCCCTCTTCCTGGTCCTTCTCCATGCCCACTACGAGACGACCGGGGACCGCTCCCCGGCCGTTCGCCTGGAACAGCACGCCCGGCAGGCCGTGGACTGGATGCTCACCGACGGCGGCCTGGAGAAACACGGCTACCTCGTCTACACCCCCGACCCGGGCGGCCTGGTCAACCAGAACTGGAAGGACTCCGCAGGCGCCATCTGCTTCACCGACGGCACCCAGGCACAGGGCCCCATCGCGGTGTCGGAAGCCCAGGGCTACGCCTACGACGCCCTCGTACGCACCGCGAACCTCGCTCACGACATCTGGCAGGACGAGCCGTACGCGCACCGCCTCCGCGAGGCCGCCGCCCGGCTGCGCAGCCGGTTCGTGACGGACTTCTGGATGCCGGGTGCCGACTTCCCGGCCCTTGCCCTGGACGGCGACGGCCGCCGGGTCGACGCCCTCGCGTCGGATGCCGGACACCTGCTGTGGTCGGGGATCCTCGACCCGGAACACGCCCACCGGGTGGGCAGGCGCCTGCTGGAGCCGGACTTCTTCTCGGGCTGGGCGATCCGCACCCTGGCAGCCGGCCAGAAGCCCTACCACCCGCTGTCGTACCACCGTGGCAGCGCCTGGCCGCACGACAATGCCGTCATCGCTCTGGGCCTGGCCCGCCACGGGCTCGCCGCCGAGGTCAACACCGTCACCGAAGGCCTCATCGCGGCGGCCGCCCGCCACGCCTACCGCCTGCCCGAGGTCATCGCCGGCTACGCCCGCTCCGCGACCGCCGACCCCGTCCCCTACCCCCACGCGTGCTCGCCCCAGGCATGGGCAGCCGCAACACCGTTGGCCCTGCGCACGGCGCTTCAGCAGGTGTGAGGGGGACGCACCTGGGTCGGGCCTACGGAGTCAGCGTGCGAGAAACGCGTGCAGCTGTGGCCGGGTCCAGGAACCATGTGCGCAGGATCTGCGCGGCCTTCTGCGCGTACCGCCCGTGACCGGTGTAGTACCAGGCGAGGGCGAGGTCGTATGTGGGGTCGAAGACCTTCTCGACGTCCTGACGTCGGTGCCCGAGTCGACTTCGGGGTTGCGTTGCCCGTCACTCGGGGCACCATGGCGAGGAGGAACGGGACGCCAGCGGCGACCACGAGAACGATGACCAGCTTGTCGTATGACACCGTGACTCCGGTGGCAGGTAGGCGGTGCACAGGTTCTGACCAACGTTGCCCCATTCCGCGGCGCTATGGGCTGCCGGCCCTTCTGGGCTGATTGGACGATCTCCTCTTCCGGTCACCTTCCAGGGCACGGTCATCCGGCGAGTGTCACGCTTGCGCGGCCCCTTCTCCGGGTCCCAGGCCAAGCGGAACTCCTCGCTCGGAAGACGCAGAGGCAGCGCCGGCCTTCGGTCCGACCGCTTACTGCGTCCAGTGCCGCCGGGGCAACCTTCCCCGAGACCGGTGGCGCACCCCACGGCACCGGGCGCGCACGTGTGATCACATCCTGACTCAGCCAAGGAGATCAACCGATGGTCGCCAGCAACCTGGTTTTCCTCGGCAACGCCGGTGGCGTGGGCCGCACGGTCCTTGAGCAACTGCGTGCGCAGGGGGTGCCAGTGCGTGCGATGGTGCGCCGCGACGACGATCGTGCGGCTGAGCTGCGCGGGCTCGGCGCGGAGGTCGTCCTCGGCGATCTGACCCGGCCCGAGAGCGTCGCGGCCGCGCTGGAGGGCGTCGGCAGGATGTACTTCGCGATGCCCGTATCGCCGGACCATCTGCTGGCAGCCACCGTGGTGGCCAGCGTGGCGCGCGAGCACGGAAACCTGGACGCCCTGGTGAGCATGTCCCAGATGACGGTGTCGCAGATGACCGCCACCAGCACTGCGGAGTCGCACCAGCAGCGCCTGCACTGGCTGGCGGAGCAGGTACTGAACTGGTCGGGCCTGCCGGTGGTACACATCCGGCCGACGTCTTTCCTGGACAACCCACTGTTCACCACGCTGCCGGCACGCTCTATCCGGGAGAACGGCACGATCGCGCTGCCGTTCGGCACTGGGCGCACCTCGCCGGTCGCTGTGGAGGACGTCGCCCGAGTGGTCGCCACCGTGCTGCGCGACCCGGCCCCGCACATCGGACACGTCTACGAGCTCACCGGCCCGCGCACGGTCGACATGACGGAGATGGCCGAGGAGTTCTCGCGGGCGTTGGGGTCTCCGGTGTCCTATGTGGACGTGCCGCTGGACCGCTGGCGGGCCGAAGTCCTCGCCAAGGTGGGCCTGCCGTCGCACACCGAAGAGCACATCGCCACCATGGCCCGGCTGCACCGCGAGAACCGCTACGACCGCGCGACGGACGACGTACAGCACGTCACGGGCGTACCTGCTCAATCGGTCGAGGCGTTCGTGGCCGCTCGCAAGGACTTCTACCTGGGCTGAGCCCCACCGGCCGACACGTACAACGCCGACGAGTGGCTCATGGCGCCTCCGGTTTCACGCTCGACAGTTCCTCGGGATTGCGTACGGAGTACAGCTCGGTGACGAGGCCGTCGTCGATCCGCACCGCCACGACGGTGCCGATCTCTCCGTTGCGCCGCAGGAGCGAGCGGTAGCCATTGATCTGTACTGGGTTGATCGACGCGCCGTCGCCGAACCACTCGAACCCTGCGGACAACAGGCCACCTTGTCGCCACCGACGACGGGAGAGGGGGTACGGCCCGCTTGCCCCCGCCGCCGTGGTCCAGGGCCACGACGGCGGGCGCGAGGACATCGAGCAGAGACTGAAGGTCGCCCATCTCGACCGCCCGTCGAAACGCTCCGAGTGCGGCTCGCGTGACGGCCGGGGAAGTGCTGCCTCGTGGCCGGCGTGCAGCGAAATGTGCCCGCACCCGCTCCGGTCGACCTCCGCGGCCCCATCGCTCTGTGGCACTACTGTCGACGGCATGAGCGAAAACTCCGAGCGTTCCGTTGTCGTCGAGCGAACCAGCACTGGCCACTTCGTCGCGACCAACGCCCGCGGCGGATCGATCGGTTTCGGTACGGCCTCCGATGCCGGCCGGGACACCGAGTTCACCCCGGTCGAGCTGTTGCTCGCCGCGATCGGGGGCTGCACGGCCGCGGACGTCGATATCTCCACCAGCCGCCACGCGGAGCCCATCGGGTTCTCCGTCGCGGTGACCGGCGACAAGATCAGTGACGAGCTCGGCAACCGCATGACCAACCTCATGGTCACCTTCACCGTCGCCTTCCCGGACGGTGAGGGTGCGGATCGCGCCCGCGCGATTCTTCCCCGCGCGGTCAAAACCTCCCATGACCGTCTCTGTACGGTCAGCCGCACGGTCGAGATCGGCACGCCCGTGACCGCGACGATCAAGGACGCCTGACATTCTCGCCCACAGGAGTGAGAAACCTGTGGCAAGCTGCCTTCTTGATGGCTCTCCCCGGGCCCAGTGGGTTGGGCCAAGCGTAGCCACCGACACCAACGCCTCCGGCGCGCTGGCCGCCGTCGCCCGCCACCGACACGAGATTATGGGGACCCTGGTCTACCCGGCCACGCACCACCGAGCCGCCGCGCTCCTGCACGCCCTCGCCCGGATTCCTGCCCTTTTCGGCGTGCGAATGGCCCTCACCTTCGGCGCACCGTTGTCCATCACCGCGGTGAGCCTGTGGAACTCAGCCGGCTCCGGTCACGCCATGGCATAACGGTGCAGCAGGCAATGATCCGCTGATCGGGCGACCCTGTGAAGCCATCCGCGCCCTCAAGCGTCACATGTCCGACGTCGTCCACCGGGCCCTCCAGCACGAGCCCAAGGGGCACGTGGCAACGCGACCACCCCCGCAACGGCAGCTTGACATAGGAGTAATAGGACGCAACCAAGCCGAGTCTCGCCGACGGCAGGCGTCACCCGTCCGCTGCTTCCTTGGCCTCCCAGCGCAGCAGGTCTCCCGGCTGACACTCGAGCACCTCGCAGAGCGCGGCGAGCGTCGCGAAGCGCACCGCCTTGGCACGGCCGTTCTTGAGCACCGCCAGGTTGGCGGGCGTGATCCCGACACGTTCCGCGAGTTCGCCCACGGACATCTTCCGTTTGGCCAGCATCACGTCGATGTCGACGGCGATCGGCATCAGATCACCTCAGCCAGCTCGGCCTGCATCTGCGCCGCCTCGATGTCGCGCGCAACGGCCTGGGCGAGCAGCATCCGCAGCACGAGCACGATCAGCGCGACCCCCAGGACCGCCAAGGCGACCCCGCCCAGCAGGAGCACAATGCCCGGCGGTACGGCCTCGCCAGGCGCCAGGACCACTCCGAGCGCGAACACCAGGAGCGCGGCCGTCACCATCGCGCCGATCACGACATGCACGTACCGGAAGGCTGCGTGGGAGAACACCGTTCCCCGTCGAACCATCGTCACCAGTCGCCACACGCAGACCAGGACGACCTGGACCGTCACCATCCCCAGTACCGCGATCACGAGTGTCGGGGTGCGCACGTGTGCGATGTCCGCGTCGAGATCCTGCAGGTCGATTGCCAGCAACGGCACCATCACCGCCTGCACGAACACCGAGCCGACGAGCAGCACCACCAGCACGGCGCGCAGCGCAAGCACTGTCAGCTTTCCCATTGCCTCTCCTTTCGATCGAGCAACGATGGGAATCTATCGATATTCGATAGGTGTGGCAAGGGGTGGGCCGACGGAGCGGGTGCTGCGCCGTCTGTACGAGCAGGAAGCTGAGGCCGCCGCCGGGCAGAACGCCGGGACGCCACAGCGGGTGCGGGCCGCGGGCCGGTCGGTGCTGAAGGTGCCGCACCGCAGCGAGGTGCCAGATGCGTCCGCGCTGCCCGCCGACTACCAGCGGATGCTTGAGATCGTGAAGGCCGCGGGCGGGTCGGTGATGGTCAAGGAGGTCGGCGTCGAGCTGGGGATCGACGCCTCGGTGCCGGGCCGGCTGGAGCCTTTGCGCGGCAAGCTGTCGAAGCTGGCCGGGCGGGGCTGGCTGCACAAGCTGCCGAACGGCACCTTCACCGCCCGGCTGTGATCCGCGGCCCGCAGGCCGTAACGGGCGGGCCCTCGGCGTGGGTTGGTGAAGTATGCCTACAAAACCGTCCCGGCCAGGGACCACAGTGAGCTTGTCTACCAGTGCCGGCTGCCGCTGTCCCGCAGACCCTGCGCTTCCTGACCGGGCTGTTGTCCGCCCATCTGAAGAAGATCAGATCGCGGTGGCGGAAGCGTCCGGCTGGGCGGATCGCGGTGATCGTGCTGGCCGCGCTGCGGCATGACCGGCGCCTGGCCGACCTCGCCGGCGGCAACGACCTCTCCCGCACCCCCGTGGACCGGTGGCTGAAGGAGATGATCGAGCTGCTGGCCGCAAAGGCAGGGCCCCGGGGAGAATCACGTTCGCCCGGTTTGATCATGAAGCGGGTGGTCGACGCAGAGCGGGCACGACGCCCGTAGATTATGGAGTTCTCTACGCTTCACGATCTGCAAGGTTGCCGTGCCCGCTGCTCCATCTTCTCCCATCGTCTCGCCGCTCGTCCCGGCACCCTCGCCCTCCAGTCCTGCGGGGAAACCCCTGCCCACCCCCGGGGGCCAGCACCTAGCCCACCCCCTACCGGGGTATCACTCCCGACTTGGCTCCCCAGCGTGACGCCCCACCCCCCACCGCCTTCCTACCTTCCTCCCCGTCACCACGGACGATACAAAGGGAGACGGACGGATGCGCCGCTTCAGGAAGACCCTGACCACCGCCGTACTGACCACACTGCTGGTCGGCAGCACGGCAGGCTGGGCCTCGGCGAGCAGCGAGAGCGCGCCGAGCGGTCCGCTCCCCGGTACCGCCGCCTGGCTGGCGGACGACTCTCTGGACAAGGAGCTACCGGACCCCACCACGGCCACCCCGTCCGAAGTGGCGGCCTTCTTCGCCGACCTGACCGACACTCAGCAGCAGCGACTCGTCGAGGACCACCCCACCGTGGTGGGCAACCTCGACGGCGCCCCCGTAAACCTCCGTTACGAGGCCAACGCCCCCGCAGGCGACCAGGTCCTGGCGTACGACCCGCGCGGCCGCGGCCTGATCGCGCAGGTCGCGGGCGACCTGGAGAACGCCACCCACGTCTCGGTGATCGTCCCCGGCTCGGACATCGACATCTCGACGTTCGACGGTACGGCACAGCAGGCCGCCGACCTCCAGGAGGAGGCGGGCGACGACACGGCCGTCATCGCCTGGGCCGGCTACACCACCCCCTCCGGCATCGGCCCCGACCTGGCGACGGGTCGGCTCGCCGAGACCGGCGCCGAGCGCCTCACCCGTTTCACCGACGGCCTGGACGCGGCCGGCCTCCCTGACCCCTCCCTCTTCTGCCACAGCTACGGTTCGGTGGTCTGCGGCCTCGCCGCCCCCGACACCGACGCGAGCGACATCGTCGTCATGGGCTCGCCCGGCATGCGCGCCGACGACGTCACCGCACTCGACACCGATGCTCACATCTGGGCGGCGAAGTCCCCGGACGACTGGATCGACCGCGTCCCCAATGTCGAGGTCCTGGGCCTGGGCCACGGCGCGGACCCCACCTCGCCCGACTTCGGCGCGACCGTCCTGCCCGCCGACGACGTCCC
>NZ_JBQQCE010000388.1:0-9378 GCF_052245645.1 Streptomyces sp. KR55
ACAAGATCTGGCAGCTGCCGGGCGGGCCGGGGACGAGCGGCGTCCCCCTGGTCGCGCAGGCGCAGCGCCGGGATCCCCATGGGGAATTTTCTGGCGCCGCAGCTGGGGAATATCGCCGTCGTTCACATCCCGGCATCACAGGCGGCGACCGGACGACCGCGACTGATCCCACCGCTCACGGCCACCCGACCAGTTGCCTGTTACTGACCCACGCTCCTAGGCGCCGGTGCCAGAGCAGATGGACGGCATGGGCGCGAGCGACCGCTGGCACCGCCGTCTGCTCGACCAGGTCCCCGAACTGTCGCGGCTGCCGACCCAGAACCGCCAGCAGCTGGTGCTGCAGGCCAAGCTGATCCGTTATCGGCCGCCGCCGGGCCGACAGGCGTCCAGGCCGGTCATCACCTGCCGATGCCAGCCTGTCACCACGGCGTACCGCCAGCCGATCGCGGCCGCGGCCCGGGCCGCCGCGGCGATTCACACCTGGTCCTCCTCATTGATCCGCCCAGCCGGCCGCACGTCCAGCAGCCAGGCCGCCCCCGGCGTCAGCGCCAGGAAGTCCGGGATTTGCGAATCCACACCGTCGAGCCGGTCGAACCGCAGCCGGAGCGGCTGGGACAGCACCTCATGGACACCCCCGCGAAGTCGAGGCCAGCAGGAGGCGACGCTCCGCCAGGCTCTCGAATCCGTGCTGCCGCCCGGTCGAGACCAGAAACTCCAGGCCCGGACGGTGCTTCTGGCCTGCTCTCCAGGAGAACTGGCGTACCGGAACCGACGACGCCGTCGGCGCGCTGCCGAGGTCGCGTACGGGGACGATGACGTCCGCCGTACCGGCCCGCCGCACAGTGGTCCACGGACGCAACCACTCTGGATCGTCGTTGAGCCGATCGACGGCTTCGGCGGGGACGGCATACGGCAGGAACAGCTCGTCGATGGCGCACGTGTGCGACCACACAGGACCGGCGTCGCGTACGGCAACGCCACCCGGGGAATCCATGCCTCCAGCAGAGCGCAGGCACGTCCCACACCGGACGAAATAACGGGAGAACGGAATCTTGATCGCAGCGAGCGCTATCTTGGCTGGCCACACGATCACTGATGAACCAGGTACTCAATCAGATTTCTGAGCCTGAGTGCTGAGGTTCATCGGTGATCGTCGTTCCCGGCGGTAGCGCTACCGACTACGGGTGACGTGCTGCTGGTCCAGGCCGTGATGGCGGTCGAGCGTTGGAGTTCGCCGGCGCCGCCTGTCGATGGATTGCCGAGGGCCCGGTTTGGTGATCAAGTCCGCCCGGACGCTCCTATATCGAGATGACAGACCACTCATATGGTCGGACACTTGAAATAGAACCTCATTCACAACTTCAAGCATATCCAGAAAATAGAAGGTGATTGTATAGGTATCGGTGGATGGGTTGAAGATGCCATTGGTCGACCTAGGGCCCTTCGTTCCAGCGATTGACTGCGGCTTGGAAGAAGATGCTGACATGGCGAGAATTGTGGGGATCCATGGCATTGCGCAGCAGTACTGCGGTGGTTATGAGCTCGCCTCGGTGTGGTTCGACGCGCTGCGCGACGGGCTGGACGAAGCTGGCCAAGAGGCGAAGGCGAAGGCCCTGACGGCTGACGATGTGGTGGTCTCCTTCTTCGGGAGTCTCTTCCGCCCCGCCGGTGCCATGGGGCAGGGCCCGCCCTACTCGGCGCAGGACGTCCAGCCCGGCCTGGAACGTGACCTGCTGGCCGAGCTTTACCTGGCCGCGGTCGACCAGGAACCGTCGCTGGGTGCGCCCTCCGAGGCCATGGCTGGCCGGGTGGCGGTGCTGGTCATGGTGGAGCGGCTGCTGCGTTCACGCACGTTCGCGAAGGTCGCCGAGCGCGCGCTGATCGGCGACCTTAAACAGGTCAGCCGCTTCCTCGACTCCCCGGAGACCAAGCAGTCCGTGCTGGACCGGGTGCGGCGGCAGGTCGGTGACGGCACCCGGGTGGTGATCGGCCACTCCCTGGGATCGGTGATCGCCTACGAGTACCTGTGCCGCTACCGGCCGGAGTCCGTCGAGCTGCTGGTGACCCTCGGATCCCCGCTGGGCATCCCCAACCTGGTCTTCGACCGGCTCACCCCCCGCCCCACCGGGGGAAAGGGAGCCTGGCCCGCGCCCGTGGCCCGCTGGGTCAACGTCGCCGACCGCAACGACATCGTGGCCATGCGCAAACAGCTCGCCGAGCTGTTCCCCGGACCGGCACCGGATCAGCAAGTCGACGACCGTCTCGTCGACAACGGAGACGAGCCCCATGCCATCAGGCGCTACCTCAACGCCCCGGAGACCGGGAGTGCGATCGGTGATGCCCTGCCCTGACTTCTCCCTCGCCGAGCGCCGCATGCTTCTGGCCCTGGGCACAGCGACCTACCAGGCCGATATGTACGAACGCCTGGAGAAGGTGCCGGACTCGCTCAGAACGGTCGTGGAGGCCCTGGACAAGCTGGGGATCACCTCCATCGCCCCTCCTCCGGGGTATCACGTGGACCTGGGACTGGACGAACTGTGCAGGCAGGTGGGGGAGGCTGCGCGAGCCGCACCGATCGTGATCGTCTACTACACCGGTCACGGCACCCGTCCTCCACGAGGCGACTACTACCTGGTTCTCCACGCCTACCAGCCGGGCGCCTACCGGAGTGCCGTTCTGCCAGTCAGGGACCTGCCGGAGCTGCTGCTGCGAAGGACGGCAGACGAGGAGCTGGAGGCCGACCAACCCACCGTTCTCGTGATCCTCGACTGCTGCTTCTCCGGCTCCGGGGGGATGGACGTCCTCGGTGAAGCCCTAAAGGGGATCGGCAACCCGAACACCTGGGTGCTGGCCAGCGCCGGCGGCCTGCAATACGCCCAGCAGGGCACGTTCGCCAAGGCATTCAGTGAAGCGCTGCGGCATCCCAGAACGGGCCGATCCGGGCGTTACGTGAGCCTGAACGACATCGTGGATGTCATCAACACCGCCAATCCGGGGATCGAGCAGAAGGCCCGGTACTTCCCGCCCGCCGAGACCGGATCGACAGGCACCGAACTGTTCTTCCCCAACCCGACGTACGTGCCCGACGTGGCCAGGCTGACCATCACCGATCAGCACTGGATATCCCGGCTGCGCGGGGCCCCACAGGAGACCACCACCGGCTTCTACCTCACCGGCCGGAACGGGCGTATCAAAGCCGCCGAAGACCTCGCTACGTGGATGACCGGGCCGCAGGGCGGCGGCTTGGCGGTCGTCACTGGCAGCCCCGGCACAGGCAAGTCCACCCTGCTTTCCCTTCCCGTTCAGCTCGTCCACGACGCCAGCCGCAAGCAACTCCTTGGTTCAGCCCGGCGCGATCCTCTGATCGCTCAGACCGCGGCCCTGCTCAGCACTGATCTGTCTGTTGTGGCTGTCCACGCCCGCGGCCTCAACACGGACCAGGCCGCTCGCGAGATCGCCAAGGGGCTGGGCCGGGACGCCGAAACGGCCTCCGCGCTGCTGGAAGATCTTGAGACCAGCCCCTTGCCCGCAGAGCCGATCGTGGTCGTCGACGCCATCGACGAGGCAACCTCCCCCACCACATTGCTCCACAGCCTGCTGCTACGGCTGGCACGCCGGCACGGCTTGAAGGTCGCCCTCGGTGCCAGACGTCACGTCCTCCGCCACATCGGCACAACTGACCTGACCATCGACCTGGATACCGAGGAGTACCGCGACCCTCAAGCACTGATCGACTACGTCCACCAGCTGCTGACCGCCGCACACGAACCCGAGATCACCACTCCCTACCAAGACGACTCCTCCACCGCAGACGGCAACCTGGAGGAGATCACTGCAAGCGTGGCCGAGGCGATCGCCCGAAAAGCGACATCCACCCCGGCTCGCCAGCGCACGGCCGAGTCCTTCCTTCTCGCACAGCTGCTGGCCCGTGCCGTCCGTGACCGCCCCGAACCTGTCGACACCACCGACAACAACTGGCAAGCCCAGTTGCCCAGCAGCATCGGGGATGCCTTCGACGAAGACTTGGAACGCCTCGGCAGCAAGACCCCCCTCGCCCGCATCCTTCTGGAGGCCCTGGCCTGGGCGGTTGGCCCCGGATTGCCCTGGGAGAACCTTTGGGTGCCTGTCGCCGAGGCCCTGGCTCAGGAGCGGCTCGGCGGGCACCCGCAGATCAGCGACCAGGATGTGCGCTGGCTGCAGGAGAAGGCGGGAGCCTACATCGTGGAGGACCTTGGCCCCGGCCAGCGGTCCGTCTTCCGGCCCTTCCATGACCTGCTTGCTGCACACCTCCGTGGCGAGATCAGCGCCGAGCAAGCCGCCGCCGACTCCGCAGCCCTGCACATCTGGCAGGAGCGACAAGCCCGCACGCAAGAGGCCCTCACAAGCGCGTTGCTGTCAACCGTACCCACTAGCGCGTCAGGCCAGCGCCAATGGCTATCCGCGCACCCCTATCTGCACACTTACCTCGCCCAGCACGCAGCCACCGCCGGCACCGACATCCTCTCGGCCCTCCTCCACGACGCCGACTTCCTCGCCGTGGCCGATCCGATCACCCTTACCCCCCTCCTAGCGCCTACCAAAGGGTGGCTGCCCGCCACGGCACGCGCGTATCGGCGCGCCCGCCCCTTGCTTGGCGACGGCCCCGCCGCCAACGCCGCTTATCTGCAAGAGGCTACGCATGCCGTGACCGGCAGCACCGCTACGGCTGACCACACCGAGGTGCGCCCCCTGTACCGCACCCGTCTGGCATCGGTCCGCCGGGATGACAGCCTCCTCACCTTTACCGGTCACTCGGGAAGGGCGGTGTTGTCAGTGGCCTTCGGCACCACGGCGAAGGATCAACCGCTGCTCGCCTCCGCTGACGGCGACGGGACGGTGCGGTTGTGGGATCCGGTGCGCGAGACGCCAATCGGGGAGCCTCTCACCGGCCACCTTGGAGCTGTCAGGTCGGTGGCGTTCGACACCACGGCGAACGGGCAGCTCCTATTGGCATCCGGCGGCGATGACGGATCGGTGCGGTTGTGGGATCCGGTGCATGTGCCGCCAATCGGGGAATCTCTCACCGGCGCTGTGTATGAGGAGGTGCCCGGTACTGCGGTGAAGCGCCAGCCGCTGCTCACCTCCGCCGACGACGACGTTCTAGAGGTGTGGGACCCAGTGCGCCGGACGCGCATCGGCGAGTGGCGCGTCGACCAGATGTATGCAGTCTGGTCGGTGGCGTTCGGCACCACGGCGAAGGGCCAGCTGCTGCTCGCCTCCGCCCATGGCGACGGGACGGTGCAGATTTGGGACCCGGACAGACGGTCCCGGTCCGGACAGCCACTGACCGGCCACGCCGGGGCGGTTTGGTCGGTGGCGTTCGGTACCACGGCGAAGGGCCAGCTGCTGTTGGCCTCCGGCGGCGATGACGGGACGGTGCGGCTTTGGGACCCAGTCAAACGGACTCGGAGAAAGCGGCTCACCGGTCACCGTGGAGCGGTCAGGTCGGTGGCGTTCGGTACCACGGCGAAGGGCCAGCTGCTGTTGGCCTCCGGCGGCGATGACGGGACGGTGCGGCTTTGGGACCCGGGCAGCCGGTCCCGGTCCGGACAACCGCTCACCGGCCACACCCACACCGGAGCGGTTTGGTCGGTGGTGTTCGGTACCACGGCGAAGGGCGAGCTGCTGCTGGCCTCCGGGGGTGATGACGAGACGGTGCGGCTTTGGAGCCCGTTCAGTCGGTCGCGAATCGGAAAGCCGAACACCGGCCATCTCAAAGCGGTCAGGTCACTAGCTTTCGGCACAAGGGCGAAGGGCCAGCCGGTGCTGGCCTCCGGCGGCGATGACGGGACCGTGCGGCTTTGGGACCCGGCCAGTTTTAACCGACTCGGAAAGCCGAGCACTGGACACACCAGAGCGGTCGGGTCGGTGGCGTTCGGCACAAGGGCGAAGGGCCAGCCGGTGCTGGCCTCCGGCGGCGATGACGGGACCGTGCGGCTTTGGGACCCGGAGCACGGGACACCTGTCGGGAAGCCGTTCACCGGCCATCGTGGAGCGGTCAGGTCGGTGGCGTTCGGCACAAGGGCGAAGGACCAGCCGGTGCTGGCCTCCGGCGGCGATGACGGGACCGTGCGGCTTTGGGACCCGGAGCACGGGACAGCAGTCGGGGACCCTCTCACCGGCCATCGTGGAGCGGTCTTGTCAGTGGCGTTCGCTCCCACGGCTAAGGGGCACTTCCTGCTTGCCTCCTGCGGTCGGGATGGAACGGTACGGCTGTGGCGGCACCCCCCGGGCGGGAGGCAGGTCGTGCCACCGATCACGGTTCACACCGGAGCGGTTTGGTCGGTGGCGTTCGGCACCACGGCCAAGGGCCAGCCGCTCCTCGCCTTTGGCGGTGATGACGGGACGGTGCGGTTGTACAACGTAGTGCGCAGGACCGAGGTCATGCCGCCGCTTGCTTTCCACTCCGGAACGGTCAATTCCGTTGCGTTCGGTACCACGGCGAACGGCCAGCTGCTCCTCGCCTCCGCCGGTAACGACGGGACAGTGCGGTTGTCGGACCCCGTCAGCCAGACCTCGGACATGCCGCAGCCTGCCGGCCACTCTGGGATGGTCAATTCCGTTGCGTTCGGGACCACGGCGAGCGGTCAGCCGCTCCTTGCCTCTGCCGGGAACGACGGGACAGTGCGGCTCTGGGACCCTGCTACTGCGAGGTGCCTGGAGACATTGCGCCGCCGTTCCCCGGCTCTTTCTGTCGCTGCTGCGGGCCACATCCTCGCTATCAGCGACACCGAGGGTGTTTCCGTGATTGAACTCGACAGGTAAACGGATCAAGAAGCGTCGTATTGGAGTTGCTCCGGTCCAGCAGCGGACCGCGGTTGACGACGGCTGACCATGCTTCATTGCCGCGATCACGGCCGCTGTAAACACGGAGGTGTCGAACACGGCACGGCGCAGCGAGGGGTGACGAGGGGCTGCGGCGGGAGGCCGGGGCAGGGATGTTCGCGTGCATGACCGCGTTCGCATGGGCGAGGCCCCGTATCCGGCGGGGAATTTCAGCCTGCGGGGACGGACATCTCCTGCTCCCAGGAGGAGGCGTGCTCGCAGGGCCAAGGAAACTCCAGTTGGATCTCCCGCGTCGTCACGGCGCCTTGGTGGCGCAGGTGTCGCGCACTCCGTCGGTGTTGTGGAGGCGGCGCCGCTCAAGAGGACTTGTGATGGTCCTTCAGGCCCCCATTCGTGTGACCGCGACAGGGGGCGGAGCGAGTCGACAGGAGGGAAAAGGGCAAGATGCATCTATTATTCTCTGTGTGTCGCCATAATCCGGGTGTCGCCATAATCCGGGAAAAGTTCATGCAGGGCATGGAAAAAAATTCCACGTCGCAGTAGGTAGCAGCCGTCTCTCGGAGCCGTTATGCATGGCGGGAACGTCGAATTCCAGATCACGACCGGCCGGGTCGTGGAGGTTCTTGAGGCCACGCAATGGCCGCGCTCCCGCTGATCCTGGCGGGTCCGCTCGTCCGCCGCGTCGAGCCTCGCTCGGTGTCGGTGTGGGTGGCGCTGCGCGATTCGGTTCCGGTGACGCTGCGGCTCTGGTCCGGCTCACAACTGGCCGCGCCAACCGGCGGTCAGGTGCAGTCCGGGGACCAACCGCTCACGACAAGTCAACCGGTGACGCCGCGGCGGTTCGGTCAGCAGCTGCACGTCGCGGTCATGACCGCGGAGTTGGCCCAGCCAGCGCCGCCGCTCACACCGGGCTCTCTGGTCAGCTACGACCTGCAGTTCGGCGGGTCTGCCGGAAACACCTGGCTGCGGGATCAAGGACTGCTGCGCGACGAGCCGTCGGCGCCCACCAGTCGGCTCGCCGGGGTGGATCCGTCCGCGCCGCGCCATCTCGCGCTGGGCTACGTCGAGAACCGGCTGCCGGCGTTCATGACGCCGCCAGCCACGGTCGACCGACTCCGCCTCGCGCACACCAGTTGCCGCAAGCCCAATGGTCCCGGATACGACGCGCTGGCCTGGCTGGATGAGCGCATCGAGGAATCCTTTACCGTCGTCGACGACCGGCCGCAGCAGCTGTTCCTGACCGGCGACCAGATCTACGCTGACGACGTCGCCGCCTGCATGCTGCCGACGCTGTCCGGCCTGGCCACTGACCTGCTCGGTGCGACCGAGCGCCTCCAGGTCAGTGCCAACGAGACCGTGGACGCCACGCTTGCGAACCTACCGGCGATGTTCCGCCAGCGGCTGATGCGCGAGCTGGGCGGGTTCACCTCGACCGACGCCGCGAACCACCTGATGAGCTTCGGCGAGTACGCCGCGATGTACCTCGCGGTGTGGAGCCCCCGCGTCTGGCGGGCCCTCGCCGACAGCACCGCCGTACTCAAGGCCCCGAACGCCCCGCCATCAGTGGCTGCGCACCTGACGCAGTGGGACGCCTGCGCTGCGCAGAAGGGGAAGACCTTCGCCGAGCTGCGCACCGAGCCGTTCGACCAGGAGAAGGAGCGCGTCGAGGTCTTCCGCCAAGGGGTACCGAAGGTGGCGCGGGCGCTGGCGAACGTCGCCACGTACATGATCTGCGACGACCACGAGGTCACCGACGACTGGAACCTCAACGCCCGGTGGCGCAACCGGGTCTACACCAAGCCGCTCGGCCGCACTGTCGTCCGCAACGGCGTCATGGCCTATGGCATCTTCCAGGCGTGGGGCAACGACCCGAAACGGTTCGCGGCACCGGACGAGTCGGCCACCAAGCCCAATCACAACCGCCAGTTCCTCGAGGAGATGGAGAAGGCGTTCGCCGGTGCCGGCCCCTACCCGGCGGCCGGGGCGCAGCTGGGGCGACTGGATGAGCTGGTGGGTGTCGCCGGAACCGAGAGCAAGCAGCCGATCCTGCACTACCAGGTGCCCGGACCGCGTCACCTGGTGGCGGTGCTCGACACTCGCACTCGGCGCTCGTTCAGGGGACAGGGTCTGTTGCCGCCGAACCTGCTCGGGTCGACGCTGAACGACCAGGTGCCCGCCGCGCTCACCGACGGCCGCGAGTTGTTGTTGGTCGTCTCCGCCGCGCCGGTGCTGGGTCCGCACCTGATCGACAACGTGGCCCAGCCGCTACTGCAAACCATTCAGGACATCGCCGTCGGGGCGAAGCAGCAGTTCGGCGTGCCGATCGGTCCGTGTGAGCCGGAGGGCCGGCCAGCTGGGGTCGAGCAGTACGACGCGGAGGGCTGGGCCGCGGACACCGAGGCGCTCGAAGCGCTGTTGGGCCGGCTGGCCCGGCACGGGCGCGTCGTGATCCTCTCCGGCGACGTGCACTATAGCTGCAGCCTGGTGCTGGACTACTGGCGTACGGGCATCGCGCCGGCCCCCGACCCGCCGCCGTCGCGCATGGTGCAGCTC
>NZ_JBQQCE010000389.1:0-9337 GCF_052245645.1 Streptomyces sp. KR55
CACGGTGTCCGTCCAGTTGGTGGCGCCCTCCTCCGCGGTGTGGTCGCCCTGGGCCGCGTACGACGTCTGCATGGCCATCCAGTGGCCGGTCGCCGGTCCCGCCGCGTCCGGACTGTGCAGGCTGATCACCAGGTCCGTCGCCGCGGGCAGCCGGCCGGGCAGCGGGTCGCTGTAGGCGGTGGCGCCCGCGGGGACGGTGACGGAGCGCGCGCTGTCGAAGGTCAGCCGCCGGTTGCTGCCGGGTACCAGTTCGGCGCCCGTCCGCCGCACACCGGCGTAGACGCTGTCGAAGGTCACCGGCCGGTCGCCGAAGGCGTTGGAGAGCCGGATGCGCAGGTCGTCGCCGCCGACGCTGGTGCGTACGACGAGCCGGTGGCTGCGGTCGGGGGTCCCGTCGCCCATGCGGTCGGCACTGGCGCCCCAGGTGATGACGTCGTGCCTGGCCGTCGCCGCCTGCGCCGACGTCGGCGTGCCCTGGAGGGCGAGGGCGACGGCCAGGACCGCGATCAGGCGGCCCGGTCGGGCGAACCGGGCGGTCATCGGACGAAGTCCCGGAGCGTGACGGACTCGCCGGGTTCGAGCGTGACCGTGTGGTGGACGCCCGCGTACGCCACGGTCGTGGTCCGGCCGCCGATGCTGCGGATCCGGGCCGAGGTCGGTTTCCCCTCCCGCCAGTCGAGGTCCACGACGAAGCCGCCTCGTGCGGCGACGCCCGTGACGTGACCGGACGCGGCCCAGGCGTCGGGGAGGGCGGGGAGGAGTTCCAGGTGGCCGGGGCGGGAGTGGAGGAGCATCTCGATCATGGCGGCCGGGGTGCCGAAGTTGGCGTCGATCTGGAAGATGCCGCGGCCCTGTTCCACCTCGTAGATGTCGAAGAGGTTGAACGCGGTGCCGTTGCTGCCGCCGGTCGACGGGCGGAGGTTGTTGACGATGAGCTGGTAGGCCCTGTCCGCGTTCTTCAGACGGGCCCAGCACAGGCTGCGCCAGGCGTTCGCCCAGCCGAAGCTCTCCATGCCGCGGGCGGTGAGCTGGGCGGTGGCGCCGTCGACGATGTCCTTCGGGGTGGAGCCGTCGGGGCGGATGCGGTCACCGGGGAACAGCCCGACCAGTCCGGACAGGTGCCGGTGGGTCGTCTCGCCCAGGTTGTCCGGCGACATCCACTCCTCGAGCCAGCCCGTCTTCGGGCTCACCTGTGGCAGGTAGAGCTTCCTGCGCAGGCCGGCGATCGTGTCGGCATAGCCGGTGTCCTTCTTCAACTCGGCGGACGCGGCGCAGAAGTTGCCGAACAGCGACCACACCAGCTCCTGGGCGTAGGTGATGCCCTTGGCGTCGAGCGGGCCGTGCTCGGGCGACCAGTCGCTGTCGGCGATGAGCACCTCATCCGAGCTGCCGGGGAGCGTCGTGGTGAGCAGCCGAGCCTCCCAGAACTCGCAGGCACCCTTGAGGAGCGGATAGATCTTCGCCAGATGGGTGCGGGACTGGGTGAACTCATAGTGCTCGTACAGGCTGTTGCAGAGCCAGGCGTTGCCCGCCGGGTGCCACCACCAGCCCATCCCGCCATGGATGTTGGTGGAGATGGCGACGGTCCAGCCGGCGAGCTTGCCCGTCGAGTTGCGGTAGCGGTTGCGCGGGTCGTTGAACAGCGAGCGGGTCAGCGCGGTCCATGACGGGAGCTGGTCGACGCAGTAGTCGGTGAACGCGTCGAAGCACTGGGACAGGCCCGTGCGGTCGGCCATCCAGTAGTTCATCTGGATGTTGATGTCGGTGTGATAGTCGCCCATCCAGTCCGGGTCGTTGCCGTCCAGCCACAGGCCCTGGAGGTTGAGGGGCAGGCTGCCGCGCGAGCCGGAGATCATCAGGTAGCGGCCGAACTGGAGGTAAGCCGCCTCCAGTTCGGGGTCGGGCACGCCGTCGCGGGCGCGGGCCTTGAGGCGTTCCCAGGTGTCCAGCTCGCGCTGGGCGGCCGTGGAGGTGCCGAGCGAGAGGCCGAACTGGTCATAAAGGGCGCGGTAGTCGGCGACGTGCGTGCGCAGCAGGGTGTCGGCCGAGTGCCGGGTGGCGTTGCGGACCTTCGTGCGGGCCAGTTGCTCGGGGTCGAGGGACGGGTTGCGGTAGTTCGCCGCCGCGTCGGGCGCGTAATTTGTGCCGCCGCTGACCACCACCGTGAGGTTCCTGCACCCGGAGAAGTCGACCCGTGTGCCGTTCACGGCAACCTTGCCGCCGGTGCCATACGCCTTGACGGCGGCGCCGTAGCGCAGCCCGTTGGCCAGGGAGGCCCCGAACGACTCGGCATGCGAAGGCTTCTCGCCGTGCGTGCCGCCGAGGGTGACGGAGCCGGTGTACCGGCCGCCGCCGCTCTGCGTGAAGTGCAGGACGATCACGTCGTCGGGCCGGCTGGCGAAGATGTGCCGACTGTACGTGACGCCGGAGCGGACGTAAGAGCTGGTGACCAGGCCCTGGGAGAGGTCGAGGGTACGGCGGTAGCCGGAGACGGCGGACAGGTCGTGGTCGGGGATGTCGACCGTCAGTCTGGCGAGCAGCGTGAAGGAGCCGAAGTCGGCGCGGCCGTAGGGGAACTGGCCGTCGGCATCCAGGGTGTCGTTGAGGCCGCCGGTCCACATGGTGGCGTCGGTGATGAGCAGCAGCTCGCGGCCGGAGTCGTTGCTCGCGAGGGCGCCGAGGCGGCCGTTGCCGACCGGCAGGCCCTGTTCGATCAGCGAGCCCTCGTCACCTGGGGCCTGCCACCACAGTTCGTTGCGGGCCGAACCGGTGAGGAGCGGCGAGGTGGCGGGGCGCTGCGGGGACGCGGAGGCGGTGAAGGCGGGCAGGCCGCCGAGGGCGGCGGCGAGCGAGCCCGTTGTGGCGAGGGAGAGCAGGGTTCTTCTGCTGGGGTCGGGAGGGCGGGAGTTCATGTGCGGCTCCGGAAAACGTCGGGGCGGGGGCCCGGCGCAGGGCCGGGCCCCCGGGGGAGGGTCAGGAAGAGGACTTCGGTACGTCGATCCGGTCGATGTCCGGCGCGTAGCCCGAACCGCTGTCGAAGGTGATCGTGTTGGCGCCCGCCTTGAGTGTCACCGGGACATAGACGCTGTTCACGGTCCCCCAGTCGCCGGTGGACGGGAACTTGTGGCGGGTGGCGCCGCCGCCGTTGGCGGAGACGTCGGCCGAGCGGGAGTCGCCGCTGATGTAGGCGACCTTGATCTGGTAGGTGCCGGCCTTGTCGGCGACGACGTTGTTGACGGTGAGCTTGCCGCCGAGGTAGAGGTTGCCGACCTTGCGGCCGTCGGAGCAGGCGGAGCAGTCGGCGAGCGAGGCGTTGCCGCTCAAAGTGTTGGCCGAGGCCTCGGCCTCGTAGGCGGTGGAGGTCAGGGCGGTGCCGCGCGGGGTGACGGTGAACAGGCGGGAGCCGTGGGCGGGCAGTGCCTGGGTGATCTTGTTGGTGTAGGTGCCGAGGTTCTCCTTGCTCCACAGGTCGCGTACCGAGGCCTTGCCGGTGAAGCCGAGGGTGGCCCAGTTCGCGCTCACCGAGGCCGGGGAGTCGGCCAGGTTGAACAGTGCGACCGTGTACGTCCCGTTGGGGTTTTTCGCCGCCCACACCTGCTGCGGGTCGGACGGGGTGACCGGCTTCGCGGGCGGGGTGTCACCCTGGTTGATCGCGATGACCTCGCGGTTGGTCAGCAGGGACAGGCCGTAGGAGTCGAGGCGGGTGAGGTCGTCGCCGGTGTAGAGCGGGGACTTGGCGATCGCCCACAGGGTGGCGTAGCTCTGCCGTTCGGCCTTGGTGAGGCCGTCCATCTCGCCGTTGCCGACGTTGAGGGTGTCGAGGTCGTTCCATCCGCCGGGGCCGGCGTGCCGAGTCCAGGCCGGCGTGTCGTCCCAGCGGTCGTCGACGGAGTTCTCCCAGGTGACGAGGGTGTTGCAGTAGCACTCGACGTCGGTGTCGATGCGCCAGCCGTTGGAGTACTTCTTCCAGTCCTCGGCGTGTCCGATGTCCAGGGACCAGGACAGCTCCAGGTGGATCGGACGGCCGGTCGCGGCGATCGCCTTCTGCCAGGCGGCCACGTCGGCGACGTTGTTGTACTGGTCGCCGCTCTTGAAGGAGCCGGGGCCGACGCCGTCGAGCTTCAGGAAGTCGTAGCCCCAGTCGGCGAACAGCTGCGCCTGGGAGTCGATGTACTTCTGCGCGCAGGGATCGGAGAAGTCGATCTTGTACGCGCTGTCCCAGCCGTTGGTGGTGCGCAGGTCGTCGTACACGATGTCGGCGGTGGTGCAGCCCTCGGCGTTCCAGATCGGCGTCTTGCCGTCGTTGTACGCCTCCTTCTCCAGACCGACGGGGAGGTAGATGCCGGCCTTCAGCCCTTTGGCGTGGATGTCGTCGGCGACCGCCTTCATGCCCCTGGGGAAGCGGTCCGGGTCGGCCTTCTGGCGGCCGTACTCGTCGAACCCGGGCTTCCACGCCTGGTCGCGCCACCAGCCGGCGTCGATGTTGACGTACTCGTAGCCGTACGGCTTCAGCTTCTTGGCGAGGGCGTCGGCCTGCTTCAGGACGTTCGCCTCGGTCAGGTAGCTGTAGTCGCCGTCCGGGTTGAGTCCCGGGTACTTGGACGACTGCATGCTCCAACTCGACCAGCCCATGTAGGGCTTGGCCGCGAGCACCGGGCCGGCGTCGGTCTCCGGGGTCGCGTGCGCGGCCGGGCCGGCCGTCGCGAGGGCCGCGGTGACGGCCAGGACGACCACGGCTCTCAGACCGCGTTCGGGCAGGACGGAGTACGAGGATGACCGCATGGGTCGTACCTCCTGGGGGTCGGTTCAGCTGCGGGTGGGGTAGGGCTGGTTCCGGTCCGTGGTGATGAAGCTCTGGATGGCGGTGGCCGCGGCACCGCGGGCCCACTCCTCGAAGGGCAGCGGGCGGGTCCGTACGTCGCACCGGGCGGCGGAGCCGAACGCGGCCGCGGCGAAGGCGTCGCGGATCTGTTCGGCGAACAGGTCGTAGGCGGCCAGCCCCTCACCGGAGATGATCACCAGCTCGGGTCCGAGGAGGTTGGCCACCGTGGCGATGCCGCGGCCGATCGCCTCCCCCGCGCGCGCGTACACCGCGCGTGCCCCGGCATCGCCGCGGTGGGCGAGGGCCAGTGCCTGCGCCGAGTCGGCGACCTGAACGCCGGTCGCCTCCCTGATCCCGGCGAGGATCGCCGTGTCCCCCGCGATCGCCTCCACGCAGCCCCGGTTGCCGCAGTGGCACGGCGGCCCTGCCGGGTCGACGGCCACATGGCCGATCTCGCCGGCCACACCGTGCGCCCCGGCGACCACCTGACCGTGCACGACCAGGCCGCAGCCGATGCCCGCGCCGACGGTCACCACGGCGAAGTCCGACAGCCCCACTCCGGCCCCGAACCACTGCTCGGCGACGGTCAGGGCACGTACGTCGTTGTCGACGGTGACGGGCAACCCGGTCGTCATGGCGGCGAGTTCGGCGAGCGGCACGTCCCGCCACTCCAGGAAGGGCGAGTAGCGGACGGTTCCTGCGGCCCGGTCGACGTCACCGGAGACGGCGAGGCCGAGGCCCAGGACCGGTACCCCGAAGCCGTCCGCCTCGGTGAGCAGTTCCCGTACCAGGTCCGCGATCGCCGCCAGTACCGGCTCGGGGTCACGGTCGGGCAGCGGCACGTGCCGGGCGACGCGGATGCGGCAGCACAGGTCCGCCAGGACGCCGATGAGTTCGTCGCCGGTCACCTTGACGCCGATGAACAGGGCCCGGCCGCCTTCCACCCGCACCGGGTTCGCGGGCCGGCCGAGCGCGCGACGTGCCTCCTCGTCCGTGTCCTCGACCAGGTATCCGGCCTCGATCAGCGGCCGGACCGCCTTGGTCACCGCCGCGGCGGACAGCCCGGTCCGCTCGGCCATCTCCGAGCGGGTGAGAGGGCCATGGGAC
Source organism: Streptomyces sp. KR55 (assembly GCF_052245645.1). Lineage (NCBI taxonomy): Bacteria > Bacillati > Actinomycetota > Actinomycetes > Kitasatosporales > Streptomycetaceae > Streptomyces > Streptomyces sp. KR55. The sequence continues at coordinate 5,930 of NZ_JBQQCE010000389.1, forward strand.
AGGACGGTGGTGAAGATCTGCGAAGCGGCGGGCGTGGCGGCCGGGAACGTCTCGGCGGGGGAGGTCGAGCGCATGGCCGAGAACCTAAGGGTCTTATTTTCTACTGTCAATGAAAGAAGCAGAACTCCTTGGAATATCGATGGAAAGAGAATTTCCTCTTCGAATGATAGGCAAAAACGGCTACCGATCGAATGATCGAAGGCAGTCAGCCTGTCGGGAACCGCCGTCCGACGATGGACGTTGTCCGAGCAATCCCACCAGACCTCGGCCTACAACAGGGCGGCACCATGAGCGAGTTGGTCCCCGGGGGCAATCTGCCCCTTCCGGGCGGCGCCCTGACCGTGCGGGTTCCCGGTCCCTTCGACGTGTCAGCGCTCATCACGGACGACGGCGGCAAGGTCAGGGGCGACGGTGACTTCGTCTTCTACAACCAGCCGGCCGCCCCGGGAGCCCGGCTGCGCGGCGACACGCTCACCGTCGATCCGCCACGACTGCGCGCCGGGGCCACCCGGGTCACCGTGGTCGTCAGCCCCGCCGACCCCGGCACTGAGCTGGGCCGACTGCCCGCCCCCACGCTGTACGTCACGGATCCGGGCGGCCGCACGCTGGCCCGGTTCGCTCCTGCGCGCCCCGGCCAGGAGACCGTCCTGCTGCTCGCCGAGATATACCGGCGCGGTGCGGGCTGGAAGCTGCGAGCGCTCGGGCAGGGATACTCCGACGGACTGGCGGGCCTGGCCCGCGACTTCGGTGTCGACGTGCTGGACGACACGCCGTCCGACCCTGCACCACCCTCCCTCCCGGCGCGCGGCGCCCCCGACCCGGACGGATTCCTCGGCCTGGTCAACTCCGCGCGCGCCCACGCGGGTTCCCCGCCCGTCGCCCCGGACCCCCGCCTGACCACCGCGGCCCGTGAACACGTCACGGCCATGGCGGCGGCGGGACGGCTCGGCGTGGAGAGCCGGGACGGCATCTCGGTCCACCAGCGCGTCACCGCCGCCGGGTACACGTACATCACCGTCGGCGAGCACCTCGTCTCCGGACCGCGCACGCCGGCGGAGTTCGTGGACTACTGCCTGCGCACGGACGGACCCAGCCGCACGCTGCACGACCCGGCCTTCATCCACACCGGCCTGGCGTACGTGCGCGGCGGCCGCTCCGGGGACACGTACTGGACCGCCCTGTGGGCCAGGCCCCTCACCCCGGCCGATCTGACCCGCACGGCGGCCGAGGTCGTCGAGCTCACCAACCGTGAACGCACCCGGGCCGGTCTGCCGCCGCTGGCCGTCGACCCCGTGCTGACCACGGCCGCACAGGCGCACAGCACGGACATGGTGGCCCGGGACTTCTACTCCCACACCGCGCCCGACGGGAGCCAACCCTGGGACCGGGCCGCCGCCGCGGGGTCCACCCGGCGCTCGATCGGCGAGAACATCGCCTGCGGTCAGCGCTCCCCCGCCGAAGTCGTGACCGGCTGGATGAACAGCCCCGGCCATCGTGCCAACATCCTCAAGCCCGGCTTCACCCACATCGGGATCGGCTTCGCCGGCGGCGGCCGCGCGGGAACGTACTGGACCCAGCTCTTCGGCGCATGACGACACACCACCCCGACCGCCCCGCGACCTTGGCGAAACCACATCCTCCGGACAGGATGCCCCCATGAAGGGTGACCTCTTTTCCAGCGAGCACATGGTGCAGCCGGCCACGGCGCCGGGCATGACCGTCGAGAACGCCAAGTGCATCAGATACGCGGTCGACAGCGAGATGCTCGCCCGCCAGGGCGCGATGATCGCCTACCGCGGCAACCTCGCGTTCGAGCGCAAGGGCCAGGGCGTGGGCGGCATGCTCAAGCGCGCGGTCACCGGCGAGGGGCTGCCCCTCATGGCGGTGCGCGGTCAGGGCGAGGCCTGGTTCGCGCACGAGGCGCAGAACTGCTTCATCGTCGAGGTCGAGCCCGGCGACGAGTTCACCGTCAACGGCCGCAACGTCCTGTGCTTCGACACCTCGTTGGCGTACCGGATCGCCACGGTGAAGGGCGCGGGGATCACCGGCGGCGGCCTGTTCAACAGCGTCTTCACGGGGCACGGCAGGCTCGGGCTGGTGTGTGACGGCAACCCGCTGGTCATCCCGGTCTCGGCGCAGTACCCGGTGTACGTCGACACGGACGCGGTGGTCGGCTGGTCCGCGGGACTGCAGACCTCGCTGCACCGTTCCCAGTCCATCGGGTCGATGCTGCGCGGCGGTTCCGGGGAGGCCGTCCAGCTGATGCTGCAGGGCGAGGGGTACGTCGTGGTGCGGCCGAGCGAGGCGACACCGCCCAAGGCGCAGCAGCACTGAGCGCCACTGACGTGATCTGCGCCTCACGGGCAACCTCGCCGCGCGCGCCGACGTCTTGATCCACAGCAGGTGAGGCCCTGGCCCTCCCCCGGGGGGCCAGGGCTTCTTTCCAAGGCGCTATACATGCCATGTATACACACAGTGTAGAGATGGTGTGTACAGCCGTGACGGCGAAGGGCATCCATGTACGGCAAGGCAGTCGCCCCGGAGTATCAGGGCGCACTCACCACCCTGTCCGTGAACTCCTCACTGGTCGACGTACTGGCCACCGGCACCGAGCAGTTGAAGGCCGCGGAACGGGCCGGGCAGCCGGGCGAAGTGGCCCGCTGCGGCCTCGCGGTCGCCGAGGCGCACCGGCGGCTGGGACAGGTGCGGGACGCGGACCGGGCGTGGAAGGCGAGTTACCGCGCGGCCCGGGACGCCGGGGACACCGCCGCGATGGCCTGGGCGCTGTGGAGCGGCGGGACCCTGGCCCGGCAGCGCGGCGCATTCGCCCTGGCCCGGCGGCTGCTGGGGCTCGCGGCCGAACTCGGTGAGCGGGGCGACGACATCGTGGTGCGTGGTTACTCGCTGGCGGGCCTGGCCGAGACCGGCCGCATCCAGGGCGACTACGAGGCCGTCGGCAGGCTGCACGAGCAGCTTCTGGCGGAGGCCCGCAGGCGCGGCGAGGCGCGGCACACCGTGTGGGCGCTGGAGGGCATCGCGCAGATGCACCGCAACTCCGGTGCCTACGACCGGGCGTACGCCCTGTTCGAGGAGGCGGCGCAGATCGCCGCGCGCGCCGACGACCGGCGCGGCCACGCCTGGGCACTGCGCGGGCTCGCCGACGTCGTCTCCGTGCGGGACGGTGACACGGAGCGGGCGCTGGCCCTGCTGTCCGAGGCGGAGACGACCTGCCGCGCGATGAACCTGACGAGTGCGCTGGCGTACAACCACAAGATGCGCGGCAACGTCCACTACCGCGCCGGGCGGTACACCGAGGCCCGGAACCTGTACGAGCAGGCACTCGCCGAGTTCCGCGCCATGAGCGAACCGCGCGGGGAGGCGCTCGCCCGGCTGGGCCTGGCCAAGTCC
>NZ_JBQQCE010000039.1:0-34645 GCF_052245645.1 Streptomyces sp. KR55
TTCAAGTGGACCAAGACCGCCGACGAGATCCTCAAATCCCTCGCCGACTACCTCACCAAGATCGCTACACCGGCCACCAAAAACCAGCATGAGACTTAAGCCCAGGATTTCAGGCGCATCACACTAGAGCGGCCGGCATGTATGAGCCGGCCGGCTTCTACCGACTGGGAATGGTGCCGCGCTCCACAGGCCCCGCCTGCGGCGGCACGACCGCGCTCCCGAAGGTGAACTCCCGCAGCTTGCGCCACACCCCGTCGGGGCCCTGCTCATAGAGGGCGAAGCCGACGCAGGCCCACTCGGCCCGGTAGTCGGCAAGCTCCTCGTAGGCGCGGTCCATGGCCTCGTCGTCGATGCCGTGGGCCACGGTGACATGCGGGTGATAGGGGAACTGCAGTTCGCGCGCCAACGGCCCCGACGTGTCACGCACCCGCTTCTGCAGCCGGGCGCAGGCCTCGGCACCGTCGACCACCTGCACGAACACGACCGGCGAGAGGGGCCGGAAGGTGCCGGTGCCGGACAGCCGCATCGCGAAGGGGCGCCCGGCGGCCGCGACCTCCGCGAGGTGCGCCTGGATCGCGGGCAGCTCCGAGGCCTCGACCTCCGTCGGCGGCAGCAGGGTGACGTGCGTGGGGATGCCGTGAGCCGCGGCGTCGCCGAAGCCCGCGCGCCGCTGCTGGAGCAGGCTGCCGTGCGGCTCCGGGACCGCGATCGACACACCGATCGTTACGGTCCCCACGTCTTCTCCTGTCGTCGTGTTGGTACGTCCCGTGCGGGGCGGGTGGCCGCGAGTGCGGCTGCCCGGCTATCGACTGTACGGCCACGGCTGCGCCCTGGGCAGGCGTGGCCGTAGTGATGTGCAGCGCTGTGCGGGGCCGCGCGCCGAGAGCCGGCCCGGGGTCGGATCCGTGTCCGGATCCGTGCTCGGTTCGGTGCTCGCTGCGGCGCGCGGCCGGTTGCTCGGCTGGGTCGCTCGGCTCGGTTGCTCGGCTCAGTGTTTGGCCGGGAGGAAGCCCACCCTGTCGTAGGCCTGCGCCAGCGTCTCCGCGGCGACGGCGCGCGCCTTCTCCGCGCCCTTGGCCAGGACCGAGTCGAGCGTCTCCGGGTCGTCCAGGTACTGGTTGGTCCGCTCCCGGAACGGCGTCACGAACTCGACCATGACGTCGGCGAGGTCGGTCTTGAGCGCACCGTAGCCCTTGCCGGCGTACTTCTCCTCCAGTTCCCCGATTCCGGCCCCGGTGAGGGTCGAGTAGATGGAGAGGAGGTTGCTGACGCCCGGCTTGTTCTCCGGGTCGAAGCGGATCACGGTGTCCGTGTCGGTGACGGCGCTCTTGACCTTCTTGGCGGTGGTCCTGGGCTCGTCGAGAAGGTTGACGAGGCCCTTCGGCGTGGACGCCGACTTGCTCATCTTGATCGACGGGTCCTGAAGGTCGTAGATCTTCGCCGTCTCCTTGAGGATGTACGGCTTCGGGACCGTGAAGGTCTCGCCGAAGCGGCCGTTGAAGCGCTCGGCGAGGTCGCGGGTGAGCTCGATGTGCTGGCGCTGGTCCTCGCCGACCGGGACCTCGTTGGCCTGGTAGAGCAGGATGTCCGCGACCTGGAGGACCGGGTACGTGAACAGGCCGACGGATGCCCGGTCCGCGCCCTGCTTGGCGGACTTGTCCTTGAACTGGGTCATGCGGGACGCCTCGCCGAAGCCGGTGAGGCAGTTCATGATCCAGGCGAGCTGGGCGTGCTCGGGGACATGGCTCTGGACGAAGAGCGTGCAGCGCTCGGGGTCGAGCCCGGCGGCGAGGAGCTGGGCAGCGGCGAGGCGGGTGTTGGCCCGCAGCTCCTTCGGGTCCTGCGGAACCGTGATCGCGTGCAGGTCGACGACCATGTAGAACGCGTCGTGGGTCTCCTGCAGGGCCACCCACTGGCGGACGGCGCCGAGGTAGTTGCCGAGGTGGAACGAGCCTGCGGTGGGCTGGATTCCGGAGAGCACGCGGGGTCGATCAGAGGCCATGCTCCCCATTCTCTCAGGTCTCGAGGACCGGTCCGGAACTGATGCGAAACAGGTGGGAACCGATTCGGCTTCCGCGGTGTACCAAGAGTGTGAGGACGCGGGAGGGGGGCCGCATCGTCGATGAGGCCGCGGTGATCGCACGCGTACGAGCCGGAGAGTCGGAGGCGTACGCGGAGCTGGTGCGGGCCCATACGGGCATCGCGCTGCGGGCGGCCGCGGCACTCGGGGCGGGTGCGGACGCGGAGGACGTGGTGCAGCAGGCCTTCGTCAAGGCGTACTGCGCGCTGGGCCGGTTCAGGGACGGCGCGGCGTTCAAGCCGTGGCTGCTGTCGATCGTCGCCAATGAGACGAGGAACACAGTGCGGACGGCGGCGCGCCAGCGCACGCTCGCCGGCCGGGAGGCCGCCTTCGTGGAGGCGGAGCCGCTGATACCGGAATCGGCGGACCCGGCGGTCGCGACGCTGGAGACGGAGCGCCGCGCGGCACTCCTGGCCGCCCTGGAGCAGCTGAGCGAGGAGCACCGCCTGGTCGTCACCTACCGCTACCTCCTGGAGATGGACGAGCCAGAGACGGCCCAGGCGCTGGGCTGGCCGCGGGGCACGGTGAAGTCCCGGCTGAACCGCGCGCTGCGCAAGCTGGGCAGACTGCTGCCGGATTTTCAGCCTCGGGAAGGGGGTGATGAGCATGAGTGACGGACGGGAGTCGTACGACGACCGGGGCGGCGAACGGCGCCGGCGCGGGGAGGCTTCCCGGCTGCCTGAGGAGCTGCGGGCCCTGGGGCGTTCGCTGGACGGGGCCGACGGTTCCGAGGCGATGGTCGAGCGGGTGCTGGGGCAGATACTGGCCGAGCACGTGCCGCTCCCAGTGGCCGAGCCTCCGGGAGCCAGTGAGCGGCTGCGTGCGGTTCGGCAGTGGACGCGTGTGCGGTGGCGTTCGCTGACCGCGGCCCTGTGCGGTCTGCTGACGGTACTCGTGCTCACGCCTCCGGTGCGGGCCGCGGTCTTCGACTGGTTCAGCTTCGGCGGGGTCGAGGTGCGGTACGACCCGTCGGCGGCGCCTTCTCCCGGCACCGAGGTGCCCGGCTGCAGCCGGTCGGTATCGCTCGCGCAGGCCGAGCGCCGGGCCGGGTTCGCTCCAGTGGTGCCGGACGCGCTCGGCGCCCCCGAAGCGGTGGCGGTGACGAGCGAGCCACAGGGACGGTTCCTGGTGAGCCTGTGCTGGCGGGAGGACGGGCGCACGATCCGGCTGGACGAGTTCCCGGAGGCCCTGGACTTCACCTTCACCAAGACCGTGCGCGAGCAGCCGGAGTGGCTGTCGCCCGGCCTGGGCGGCACATCGGATCCCGCCCTGTGGTTCCCGCGACCGCATCTGCTGAGTTTCTGGCTGGTGGACGCGGACGGGGATCGCTACACGCGCACGGAGCGGACCGCCGGGCCGACGCTGCTGTGGATGTATGAAGCCGGCGGCGAGGAGGTGACGCTGCGGCTGGAGGGGGTGGCGTCGCAGGCGCGGGCGGTGGAGATCGCGAAGTCGCTGGAGAAGTCCTCCGATTAGCGCGGCCGAGGCGGGAACCCCGGCGGTTCTGGCGGTGTACCAGAAGTGACACGCGGCTCGCGGACGGGCCGCACCGGACCGGTGGGGGACCACATGATGAGGATGCATCAACTGATCGCAATGGCAGGGGCGTTGGCCGCGGCACTGGCCCTGACCCTTTTGGGGGCGCCGCCCGCGTCCGCCGGTGGACCGACGAGCGTGTACCTGGCGTCGCCCACCAGTGAGCGGGCCACGGGGCTGTACTACACGGACGCGAAGTACGGCCGGCTGGAGAAGCTGCTCGGCCGGCCGGGCAGCGCGATGGACGACGCTGAGTCTCAGCCGCCGACGCTGGGCGACGGCTCGGGCGAGCACATCAACATCACCTGGATGGTCCACGATGTGTCGCCCTGGCGGCAGGACGCGGTGGTCGCGGGTTCCGCCACCGAGGACATATGGATCCTCACGGCGATCGGCTACCCGCCCGACGAGAACGGCAAGTGGCACAAGCCGCAGGAGCCTGCTCAGCTCCGCGCGCTGCTCACGGAGCTGGGCGTGCTCGGCAAGGCTCCGGACCAGGGATCCACCGGCGTCGCCCCGGCGCCGCCGGCGCAGTCGGACGAGGCCGCGGCGGGCACGGCGGACAAGACCGATGAGATCGACGAGGCAGCGCAGTCAGACAAGGCGGTGACCGCGACACGGACGACCGCTGCAGGCCCGGCCGACGCCACCGACTGGTGGTGGTCGCTCCCGGGCGCGGCGGCGGGAGCCGTGCTGGCCCTGGTGCTGCGGCCGTTCGCGACGCGGCTGCCACTGCCGCTGGAGCGCCTGCGGCGGGAGCCGGGCCCGCGGCAGGAACTGCACGACGTATGAGATCGGGAGAGGGACGGGCGTGAAACCGGGAGGGGGACGTGCGTGAGATCCGGGGGGACGGACGCGAGATCGGGAGGGGGAATGGACGTGAGATCAGAGCGGGGACGGATGGCACACCGTGGGGGACGCGCGAGGGTACGGCTCGCAGTGCTCGTATCGGTGTCGGTGGCGCTGGCCCTGTGGGGAGGGCCGGCCACCGTGGCGGCCGCGCCGGGGCCGGGCGGGAACATCCCCGATCTGGCGGTGGTCATTGCGGGCGGCAGCGGCCGGACGACGGCGTTGCGCTCCGGCGAGCCGGAGTTCGCCCGCCTCTGGCAGCTGCTGGAACCCACCTTCGCCGGGACCGAGCGGGTGTCGGACGGCTGGGCCGAGGGCCGGTATCCGCCGGTGCGGATCATCGTGATCTGGGGGCTGACGGGGGTCGGAGGCTGGCCGCAGTCGAACCGGCCGCCGGGCGGTGACGTGGCCATCCAACGGCAGGATCAGCTGTTCGTGACCGAGGACGGCACGCCGTGGGTGCGTTCGGATCCATCGCCGGATGTGGAGGACGACGACATCCGCTGGCACCGGGCACCGCGCTCGGTGTTCGAGCGGCTGGACGGGACGGCTCTGCTCGGCGGGAGCGGCGAGGGGTCTGCCGCGCGTGCGGCGCGTGGCGGGGCCGGTAGCGTGCCCGGCGCGGACGATGCCGACGACAAGCCCGGACCGGGAACGCTCGGTGTCTGGTGGGCAGCCCCGGGCCTGGCCGTGGGCTTCGCGGCCGGGGTCGGCGGCACGCGCCTGATACGCCGGGCGGCGGCCGGGCACGAGGCCGGGCCGCCGCGCGAGGAACCACGACAGGAACTGATCGATCTCTGAGAGTGGCCGACGACGTCAGCCCAGGGCGACAGCCGATCACGCCAGTCGATGGCGTCGGTCGAGAGCCTCAGCCAGAGTCGTCGGCCGACGAGCGTCAGCCGGGGTCGTCGGTCGGCCGAGGAGCGTCAGCCGAAGGCGTCTGTCGGAAGCGTCAGCCGAGGTCGACCTCCGGGTAGAGCGGGAAGCCGGCCACGAGGTCGGTGGCCCGGTGGGAGATCTCGTCCGCGATCTTCGGGTCGAGGATGTGCTGGGCCTTGGAGGGCGTGCCCTTGGCGGTGGTGCCGGGCTCGGTGGAGGTGAGGACACGGTCGATGAGGCCGGCGACCTCGTCCATCTCGGCGGTGCCCAGGCCACGGGTGGTCAGGGCGGGGGTGCCGATGCGGATGCCGGAGGTGTACCAGGCCCCGTTGGGGTCGGCCGGGATGGCGTTGCGGTTGGTGACGATGCCGGACTCGAGAAGCGCGGCCTCGGCCTGGCGGCCGGTCAGTCCGTAGGAGGAGGCGACGTCGATCAGGTTGAGGTGGTTGTCCGTGCCGCCGGTCACCAGGGTCGCGCCCCGACGCATCAGACCCTCGGCGAGGGCGCGGGAGTTGTCGACGATGCGCTGGGCGTAGTCACGGAAGGAGGGCTGCCGTGCCTCGGCGAAAGCGACGGCCTTGGCGGCCATGACGTGCGGGAGCGGGCCGCCGAGGACCATCGGGCAGCCGCGGTCGACCTGGTCCTTGAGGGAGTCGTCGCACAGGACCATGCCGCCGCGCGGGCCGCGCAGCGACTTGTGGGTGGTGGTGGTGACGATCTGGGCGTGCGGGACCGGGTCGAAGTCGCCGGTCAGCACCTTGCCGGCGACCAGGCCCGCGAAGTGCGCCATGTCCACCATCAGGGTCGCCCCGACCTCGTCGGCGATCTCCCGCATGATCCGGAAGTTCACCAGACGGGGGTAGGCGGAGTAGCCGGCGACGATGATCAGCGGCTTGAACTCGCGGGCGGAGGCGCGCAGGGCCTCGTAGTCGAGGAGGCCGGTGGTGGGGTCGGTGCCGTAGGAGCGCTGGTCGAACATCTTGCCGGAGATGTTCGGGCGGAAGCCATGGGTGAGGTGACCGCCGGCGTCCAGGGACATGCCGAGCATGCGCTGGTTGCCGAAGGCCTGGCGCAGCTCGGCCCAGTCGGCCTCGGAGAGGTCGTTGACCTGGCGGGCGCCGGTCTTCTCCAGGAAGGGGGCCTCGACACGCTGGGCGAGGACGGCCCAGAAGGCGACGAGGTTGGCGTCGATGCCGGAGTGCGGCTGGACGTAGGCGTGGCGGGCGCCGAAGAGCTCCTTGGCGTGCTCGGCGGCCAGGGACTCGACGGTGTCGACGTTGCGGCAGCCGGCGTAGAAGCGGCGGCCAATGGTGCCCTCGGCGTACTTGTCGCTGAACCAGTTGCCCATCGCGAGGAGGGTGGCCGGGGAGGCGTAGTTCTCGGACGCGATCAGCTTGAGCATCTCGCGCTGGTCGTGGACCTCCTGGCCGATGGCGTCGGCGACGCGCGGCTCGACGGCGCGGATCACATCAAGGGCGGAGCGGAAGGCGGTGGATTCAGTGGAGAGGGGCTGCTGCTCTGGCATGTCGGCCTCCGGGCGGCGTGGCTTTCAGCGTTCGCGGTTCACGGTTCGGCCCAGGCGCACGGCACTCGCTCGTCAGGCCGTCTCAAGGCCCTCGGGGGCCGCTCCCCGATGGTCGGTCCCATCCCAGCGCGCCAGTCACGGCCCGCGAGTCAGCCTACCGGGCGCGCCGGACGATCAAGTTCCCGAGTCCACCATGCGAGCGACGATAGGAAGGGGGCAGCCTCATGTTCGGGAGTTGCCGTGACCGCTACGGAAAGTCTTATCGCCGCCGCCGAAGCCCACAGTGCGCACACCTACCACCCGCTGCCGGTGGTTGTCGCCAGCGCCGACGGGGCGTGGATGACGGACGTGGAGGGCCGACGCTATCTGGATCTGCTGGCCGGTTACTCGGCGCTCAACTTCGGACACTGCAACCGGCGGCTGATCGAGGCGGCGAAGGCGCAGTTGGAGCGGGTGACGCTGACGTCGCGCGCCTTCCATCACGATCGGTTCGCGGCGTTCTGCGCGGAGCTGGCGGAGCTGTGCGGGATGGAGATGGTGCTGCCGATGAACACGGGCGCGGAGGCGGTGGAGTCCGCGGTGAAGACGGCCCGGAAGTGGGGGTACCGGGTCAAGGGCGTGCCCGCGGAGATGGCGAAGATCGTGGTCGCCGGAGGCAACTTCCACGGCCGGACGATGACGATCATCAGCTTCTCCACCGACCCGGAGGCGCGGGCGGACTTCGGACCGTACACGCCGGGCTTCGCGATCGTGCCGTACGGGGATCTGACGGCGATGCGGGAGGCGATGACCGAGAACGCGGTCGCGGTGCTGCTCGAGCCGATCCAGGGCGAGTCGGGGGTGATCGTGCCGCCGCCGGGTTATCTGCCGGCGGTGCGGGAGCTGACCCGGGAGCGGAATGTGCTGTTCGTCGCCGACGAGATCCAGTCGGGCCTGGGGCGTACGGGGCGGACGTTCGCGTGCGAGCACGAGGGGGTCGTGCCGGACGTCTATGTGCTGGGGAAGGCGCTGGGTGGCGGGATCGTGCCGGTGTCGGCGGTGGTGTCGTCGGCGGAAGTGCTCGGGGTGTTCCGGCCCGGGGAGCACGGGTCGACGTTCGGCGGGAACCCGCTGGCCTGTGCGGTGGCGCTGGAGGTGATCGCGATGCTGCGGTCGGGCGAGTACCAGGCGCGGGCGGCGGAGCTCGGCGAGCATCTGCACCGGGAGCTGGCGGCGCTGGCCGGGACCGGGCGGGTGTCGCAGGTGCGCGGGCGCGGGCTGTGGGCGGGTGTGGACATCCATCCGAGGTACGGCACCGGGCGGGAGGTGTCCGAGAAGCTGATGGACCGGGGTGTGCTGGTGAAGGACACCCACGGTTCCACCATCCGGATCGCGCCACCGCTGGTCATCGGGAAGGAGGACCTGGACTGGGGGCTGGCCCAACTCCGCGGTGTGCTGGGCCTGTAGGGCCTCTCCTAGAGGATGACGTGCGGCAGGAAGCGGGCGTACTCGTCCGTGATCAGGCCGGAGGACTCGCGGATGCCGAGGCCGGCCGACTCGTCCTCGACGACCCAGGTGCCGAGAACGACGCGGTTGCCGTCGAAGTCTGGCAGGGGGGCCAACTCCTGGTAGCAGCACTGCTCTTCGCGCACGATCGGGTCCGCGCCCGGCTGGTGGACCGTCACTCCGGCGCCCTCGCGGCCGAGCAGGGGCTTGGCGACGTAGCCGCTGGTCGTGGCCAGTTCGCGAGGGCCGTCGAGGTAGGCGGGCAGCAGGTTCGGGTGTCCGGGATACAGCTCCCAGAGGATGGCGAGGAGTGCCTTGTTGCTCAGCAGCATCTTCCAGGCGGGCTCGATCCACAGGGTGGTGCCGGTGCCGCCGCCGTTGTCGAGGGTGTCGAGGACGTGGTCGGCGAAGCGGTCGGTGGTGAGCCATTCCCAGGGGTAGAGCTTGAAGCAGCTGCGGATGAAGCGGAGGTGGTTGTCGACGAAGCGTCCGGAGAGGCGGTCCCAGCCGATCTCCTCCATGGAGATCCAATCGGTGTCGAGGCCGGCCTGCTCCGCGGTCTCCTTCAGATAGGCGACCGTCATCAGGTCCTCGCCGAGTTCGTCGGCGCTGGAGTGGGCGAAGTACAGGGGGCTGCCGGGCGGGAGGAGGGCGGACTGCTTCTTCCAGGCGGCGGTGAGGCGTTCGTGAAGGGAGTTCCACTGGTCGGCGCCCGGGAAGCGCTCCTCCATCCAGAACCATTGGGGGGAGGCGGCCTCGACCAGAGAGGTGGGCGTGTCCGCGTTGTATTCGAGCAGCTTGGCCGGGCCCGTGCCGTCGTAGCGCAGGTCGAAGCGGCCGTAGACGGAGGGGAGTTCGGCGCGGCGGTGCCAGGCCTCGGCGACGGCCCGGGCGATGCGCGGGTCGGTGATGCCGAGGTCGGTGAAGCGGTCGGCGGTGACGATGTGCTCGGCGGCGGCGAGGCACATGCGGTGCAGTTCCTCGACCACGTCCTCCAGCGCCTCCACCTCCGCGAGGGAGAAGACGTAGTACGCGCTCTCGTCCCAGTAGGGGCGCAGGGAGTTGTCGGGATAGCGGGTGAGCGGGTAGATGAGCCCCTGTTCCTCGACGGTCTGCTGCCAGCCGGGGCGGGGCTCGATGGTGCGGCGTTCCACGAAGCGGCTTCCTTGCGTGTCCGTCGGATCCCGTGCGATTCCGCCGGCTCAGCCGCCGCCGGAGCCGCCCGAGCAGCCGAAGCCGCCGCGGTCGACGGCCTCGCTGCGGCTGAAGGTGCCGTAGTCGGCGTAGCCGCCGCTGACATCGGCGTCGTAGTACCAGTCGGCGTCGACCCGCTTGCCGGTGCTGCTGCCGGTGGTCTTCCTGCCCTTGCCGTACGAGGAACCGGACGACGAACCGGACGACGAACCGGACGAGGAGGACTTGCAGTTCTTGTCGGCGACGATCTTGTAGCCGTTGATGTAGTCATAGCTGTCGCGGTCCACACAGCGGCGGTCCGGTTCGGATCCGCAGGAGGTGAGGGCCGCGGCGATGACGCCCATGCCGCCGAGTACGACGGTGCTGGAGCGCAGCCGACGCCTGGTTTCCGCCATGTCCTTGTCTCCCCGTTGACAGTAGTTCGACCCGCGATCATAGGGGACTTGACTGTGCGCGCTCACATCAGGGCAGGGCCTTGCACAGCGCCTCCAGCGTTCCCGCCCAGGCGTGGTCGGGTGGGGTGCCGTATCCGACGACCAGGGCGTCGAGGGGCTGGGCCGGGGCGGTGGGGTGGCGGTAGCGGGACAGACCGTGGACGGCGACGCCCTGCCAGGTGGCGGCGCGGACCACCGACTGTTCGGTGCCGGGCGGGAGTTGGAGGACGGCGTGCAGGCCGGCCGCGATACCGGTGGCGCGCACGTCCGGGGCACGTTCGGTGAGGGCGGCGACCAGGTCGTCGCGGCGGCGCCGGTAGCGCAGGCGGGCGGCGCGGACATGGCGGTCGTAGGCGCCGGAGGTGAGGAACTCGGCGAGGGTCAGCTGTTCCAGTACGCCGGCGGACCGGCCGCCACCGTGCCGGGTGACCTCCGTGACGAGGGACGGCGGCAGGACCATCCAGGCCAGGCGTAGTCCGGGGGCAAGGGATTTGCTGGCGGTGCCGAGATAGACGACGTGGTCGGGGTCGAGGTCCTGCAGGGCGCCGACGGACTGGCGGTCGTAGCGGAACTCGCCGTCGTAGTCGTCCTCCAGGATCAGTCCGCCGGTGCGGCGCGCCCAGTCCACCACCGCGGCCCGGCGCTCGGGGAGCAGAGCTACGCCCATCGGGAACTGGTGCGCGGGGGTCAGCAGCACGGCCCGTACGCCGGCCAGGCCGTCATGGTCATCGTCATCGTCGGGGGTGTTCCCGGCCCCGGCGGGGCCGGTACGTTGGACGACGGTGCCGTCGGTGTCGAACGGGAGCGGGGCGGTCCGCAGGCCTGCCCGTTCCACGATGTTCCAGTGCACGTCGAGGCCGTAGGACTCCACGGCGAGAGTGCGCAGGCCGCGGGCGTGGAGGACTCCCGCGAGCAGTTCGAGACCGTGGGCGAATCCGGCACAGACGACGATCCGGTCGGGGTCGGCGCGCACGCCGCGGGCGCGGGAGAGGTATCCGGCGAGGGCGGTGCGCAGTTCGATGCAGCCGCGGGGGTCGCCGTAGCCGAGGGCGTCGTTCGGGGCCGAGGCAAGGGCGCGACAGGTGGCCTTGAGCCACTCGGCACGGGGGAAGGAGGCCAGGTCGGGGGTGCCGGGGATCAGGTTGTAGGCGGGTCGGCCGGGTACGCGCGGGTGCGCTGCGGTGCGCTCGGGCGGCCTGGGTACGGCCCGGTCGGCGACCCGGGTGCCGGAGCCCTGGCGGGCGGTGAGCCAGCCCTCGGCGACGAGGTCGGCGTAGGACTCGGCGACGGTGTTGCGGGCGATGCCCAGGTCGGCGGCGAGGGAGCGGGAGGAGGGCAGCCGGGTGCCGGGGGCGAGCCGGCCGGTGCGCACGGCCTCGCGCAGCGCCTCGGTCAGGCCGCGCCGCAGGCCGGGTCCGGAGGGTTCGAGGTGCAGGTCGATGCCCAGAGTGGCCCGGGGTTTTGCCATGGAAATGGACCATACTCCTGGGCTGCCTCGCTCGTAGGGTCGAGGACATGACCACGAACGACAACGCCACCACGCCCGCGGAATACGCCCCCGAACCCACGCCCCGTCTCGACTGGGCCGCGCTCGCCCCCGACGTCTTCAAGGCGATGGTCCGGCTCGACGCGGCCGCCCAGCAGGGCCTCGACCCGAAGCTGCGCGAGCTGGTGAAGATCCGCGCCTCCCAGCTCAACCACTGCGCCTATTGCATCGACATCCACAGCAAGGACGCGCTCGCGGCCGGGGAGAGCGTGGAGCGGATCATCCAGCTGAGCGCGTGGGAGGAGTCGGCGCACTTCTACACCGAGAAGGAGCTGGCGGCGCTGGAGCTGACCGAGGCGGTGACCGTCCTGACGGACGGGTTTGTGCCGGACGAGGTGTACGAGCGGGCGGCGAAGCACTTCGAGGAGGCCGAGCTGGTGCAGCTGATCGCCTCGATCGCGGTGATCAACGCCTGGAACCGCTTCGGGGTGACCTGCCGTCGGGTGCCGGGCCACTACCAGCCGCGCGGGCACGCATGACGGCTCGTACGACCCTGCTGTACGCCGGGGTCCGTTCCGCGATGCGGGAGCTGAGCGCCGCCGCGAAGCAGGGCCTCGGTGATCCCGCACTCGCCGAGCTGGTGCAGATCCGTGCCTCGCAGCTGAACCACTGTGCGTTCTGCCTCGACATGCACCTGACGCTCGCGCGCAAGCACGGAGTGAGCGACCGGCAGCTCGATCTGCTTGCGGCCTGGGAGGAGAGCGGGGATCTCTTCAGTGACCGCGAGCGGGCCGCGCTGGAGCTGACCGAGGCGGTGACCGTCCTCACGGACGGAACGGACCGTTTCGTTCCGGACGAGGTGTACGCACGGGCGGCGAAGCACTTCGACGACGGTCAACTCGCCCATCTCATCGCCCTGATCAGCGTCATCAACGGCTGGAACAGGCTGATGGTGAGCCGGCGGATCCCCGCGGGGAGTGCCGAGTGGTGAGCCAGAGGTGGTCCCGGCTTCCCGCAGCGCGCCACGGACGCGCTGCGGGAGATCGGGGCGGACCTGGGGAAGTCCGGGGAGCAGTGGTCAGGGCAGCCACGCCCGCCAGGTCGACTCGTGGCTGTCCACCCACTTCTTCGCCGCCTCCTCGGGCGTCAGCTTCTGCTCGGCGATCATCAGGGAGACCTCGTTCTGGTCCTCGGTCGTCCACTTGAAGTTCTTCAGCAGGGCGGCGGCCTTGCCGCCGTCCCGGGCGAAGTCCGTGTTGAGGTACTTCTGCAGCGGCGTGTGCGGATAGGCGCAGGCGACCTTCGCCGGGTCCGCGTCGCAGCCCTCCTGGTACGCGGGGAGCTTCACCTCGGTCATGGGGACCTTCTTGAAGAGCCACTGCGGGGAGTACCAGTACGTCAGGAAGGGCTTCTTCTCCTTGGCGAACTGCTTGATCTGGGTGATCTGCGCGGCCTCCGAACCGGCGAAGACGACCTGGTAGTCCAGCTTCAGGTTCTTCACCAGCGCCTTGTCGTTGGTGACGTAGGAGGGGGAGCCGTCCATCAACTGGCCCTTGCCGCCGCTCTCCGGGGTGCGGAACTGGTCGGCGTACTTGTTGAGGTTCTTCCAGTTCGTGACGTCGGGGTGCTGCTTGGCGAAGTACGTGGGGACGTACCAGCCGATGTGCCCGGTGACCCCGAGGTCACCGCCCCGAGTGATCGTCTTCTTGTCGTCGACGTACCGCTGCTCCTGCTCGGGGTGGCCCCAGTCCTCCAGGATCGCGTCGACGCGGCCCTGGCTGAGGGCGTCCCAGGCGGGGACCTCGTCGACCTGGACGGTGTCGACGCGGTAGCCGAGTTCGTGTTCGAGCAGGTACTGGGCGACGGCGACGTTCGCCTGCGCGCCGACCCACGACTGCACGGACAGGGTCACGGTCTTGGCGCCCTGCGCGTTGGCGAAGGGCGAGGCCTGCTCGGTCATGTCGGCGGCGCCGCAGCCGGTGGTCAGCACCAGTACGGCAAGAGCCGCCGCCGTCATCCGCTTGCGACGCATCTCAGGCTCCCTTCTTCGCACGGCGGCCGGTCGGCTGTGTCACCCGGTCGAGCATCAAGCCGAGGCAGACGATCGCGGCACCGGCCACCAGCCCGGTCGCCAGGTCGCCCTGCGCAAGGCCGAAGACGACGTCGTAGCCGAGCGCGCCGGCGCCGACCAAGCCGCCGATGATGACCACGGCGAGGACCAGGACCACGCCCTGGTTGACCGCCAGCAGCAATGCGGGCCGGGCGAGCGGAAGCTGGACCTGGCGCAGCTGTTGTCCGCTGGTCGCACCGAGCGAGCGGGCCGACTCCATGGCCGCGGGGTCGACCTGGCGCAGGCCCTGCGCGGTGATACGGACGACGGCCGGGAGCGCGTAGACGACGGCCGCGGCGACGGCGGGGGCACGGCCCACACCGAACAGCGCGACGACCGGGATCAGGTACACGAACTGCGGCATCGTCTGGAAGACGTCCAGGACGGGCCGGAGCAGCCGCTCGAAGCGGTCGCTGCGGGCCGCCGCGATGCCGGTCGCGAAGCCCAGGACGAGGGTGACGGCGACCGCCGCCAGCACCTGGGAGAGCGTGTCCAGCGCCGGCTCCCACACGCCGAGGACGCCGATCGCGGCCATGGCGAGGACGGCGGTGAGCGCGGTGCGCCAGGTGCCGATCAGCCAGGCGAGGGCGGCCACCACGAGCAGCACCGACCACCAGGGCAGCCACTGCAGCCCGTCGCGCACCGGGTCCAGGACCCAGGTGGTGAAGTGGCCCGCCCAGTCGGCGGTGCCGCCGACGACCGGCACGCCCGAGTACAGGTGGGCGGTCATCCAGTCGACGGCCCGGTTCACCGGCTCGGCGATGTTCAGGGTCCAGGAGTCGGGCCAGTCGGTACGGCCGAGCAGGCGGCCGGCGACCGCCACAGCCAGGGCCGCAGCCAGGGCGTACTGCCATCCCGCGCGGGGGTGTTCCGTGCCGCCGTTCCCGGCCGCCGCCGTCACGCGGTCCAGCACGACCGCGAGGAGCACGATCGGGATGCCCGCGGCCAGCGCCGCGCCCACGTCCACCGAGGCCAGTGCCTGGTAGACGCGGTCACCGAGGCCGCCCGCGCCGATCACCGACGCGATGACGGCCATGGACAGCGCCATCATGATCGTCTGGTTGAGGCCGAGCAGGAGTTCCTTGCGGGCCAGCGGGACACGGGCGGTCAACAGGCGTTGGCGGGCGGTGGCGCCCAGCGACTCGACCGCCTCCAGGACACCCTTGTCGGCGCCGCGCAGGCCCAGGGCGGTGAGGCGGGCCATGGGCGGGGCGGCGTAGACGACGGTGGCGAGGACGGCGGCCGGGACGCCGATGCCGAAGACGAGCACGACGGGCAGCAGGTACGCGAACGCCGGGAGCACCTGCATGGTGTCCAGGACCGGGCGCAGCGCTCGGTCCATACGGTCGGACAGTCCCGCCGCGAGGCCGAGCAGGGCGCCGACCACGACCGACGCGAGCACCGCGACCACCATCAGGGCCAGCGTCTGCATCGTCGGCACCCACATGCCGAGCAGTCCGCAGGCGAGGAAGGCTGCCGCCGTGCCGAGCGCGAGCTTCACGCCGGCGACCCGCCAGGCGACGAGGGCGCCCAGTGCCGTCACGCCTGCCCAGCCGATGGTCAGGAGGGTGAGGTAGACGGCGCGTACGGAGAGGACGACCGCGTTGCTGATGTGGCCGAAGAAGTAGAGGAACAGGGGGTGGCTGTCGCGGTTGTCGATGATCCAGTCGCTGACGTCGGTGAGCGGCTGGGTGAGGTCGACGGTGAGGGCGGTTGGCCATGTGCCGCTGGCCCAGCGGGCGGTGGCCAGGGGGACGAGGATTGCTGCGGTGAGGGTGAGCAGGAGGAGTTTGCGGGCGGCGGGGTGTTTGAGGGCGCCGGGGAGTGTGCGAGGGGCCGTTGCGGTGATCGTGGCCATCAAACCGGCTCCTTGTTGGTGCCGGCGGGGCTGGTCGCTTGCCCGCGTTGGCGGGGTGCCGCTGCGCCCACCCGTGCCGCCCCAGCGGCACGACTGCCCGCAGCTACGGCGTCGGAGCCCGCAGCTACGGCGGCATCGGAGCCCGCAGCTGCGTCGGGTTCAGCCACGCCGGCCACCACGCTCAGCAGGCCCGTGTGGTCCACGATGCCGACGCAGCGGCCGTTGTCCATCACGCGGACCGGGCCGCCGGTGCGGGCGACCGCCTCGATCGCCTCCGACACCGTCGCCCCCGGCGCCACCGCCGGACCGCTGTCCGCTTCGTCCGCCGATGCGGGCCGCATGGCGGTACGGACCGTCATGACCTGCTCACGGGGCACGTCCCGGACGAACTCGCGGACGTAGTCGTCGGCCGGGGAGCCGACGATCTCCTCCGGGGTGCCGAGCTGGACGATGCGGCCGTCGCGCATCAGGGCGATGCGGTCACCGAGTTTGAGGGCCTCGCTCAGGTCGTGGGTGATGAAGACCATCGTGCGGCCCTCTTCACGGTGCAGCCGGACGACCTCCTCCTGCATGTCCCGCCGGATGAGGGGGTCCAGTGCACTGAACGGCTCGTCGAAGAGGAGCACCTCGGGGTCGACGGCCAGCGCACGCGCCAGCCCGACCCGCTGCTGCTGGCCGCCCGACAGCTGGCCGGGCCTGCGCTGCTCCATGCCTTCCAGGCCGACCTTGGCGACGACCTCGGCGGCCTTGGCGCGCCGCTCCGCCCTGCCCACGCCCTGGATCTCCAGGCCGTAGGCCACGTTGTCGAGGACCGTGCGGTGCGGGAGCAGGCCGAAGTGCTGGAAGACCATCGCGGCGCGGTGCCGGCGCAGTTCGCGCAGCCGGGCCTTGTCCATGGCGCGGACGTCCTCGCCGTCGATGGCGATGGTGCCGGCCGTCGGTTCGATGAGCCGGGTCAGACAGCGCACCAGCGTGGACTTGCCGGAGCCGGACAGGCCCATGACGACGAACACCTCGCCCTTGCGCACCTCGAAGCCGACGTCACGGACGGCGGCGGTGCAGCCGGTGCGGGTGCGCAGGTCGGCGGCCGGGAGGGCGGCGAGCTCGGGGTCGGCCGGGACGCGGTCGGCCTTCGGGCCGAACACCTTCCACAGACCGTCCACCGAGAAGACGGGGGCGCCGGTGGGTGTCGTACTCATCACGCACCACCCCCGATCAGGTCCACGGCCCGCTCACCGACCATCAGCACCCCGATCATCGGGTTGACGGCGGTCATGGTCGGGAAGACGGAGGCATCGGCGATCCGGATGCCGTCCAGGCCGCGGATCCTCAACTTCGGGTCGACCACGGCGAGTTCGTCGTCTGCGGCGCCCATGCGGCAGGTGCCCGCCGGGTGGTACACGGTGTGCGCGACCTTGCGGGCGTACTCGCTGAGCTCCTCGTCGCTGGTGATCTCGGGGCCGGGGCAGACCTCCCGCTTGAGCCAGTGCGCGAGCGGCTCGGACTTCGCGATCTCGCGGGCGATACGGATGCCGTCGACGAGGGTGCGGCCGTCGTAGTCGTCCTCGTCGGTGAAGTAGCGGAAGTCGAGGGCGGGCTTCTCGGCAGGGTCCGCACTCTTCAGGTACAGCCGGCCCCGGCTCTTCGGCTTCGGGATGTTCGGGGTCATAGAGACGCCGTGCGCGGGGCGTTCGTAGCCGAGCCGCTCCGGGTTGTCCGTGAACGGGACCTGGTAGAAGTGGAACATCAGGTCCGGGCCCGCGTGTTCGGGGTCGCGGCGTACGAACAGGCCGGCGTCGGAGTCCATCGCGGAGTTCTCCGGGATGGGGCCGTGGGTCTCCCAGACGATCACCGACTCGGGGTGGTCGAGCAGGTTCTCGCCGACGCCGGGCAGGTCGTGCGCCACGGGTATGCCGAGCGCCTCCAGGTCGGCCTTCGGGCCGATGCCCGAGTGCAGCAGCAGCCGCGGGGAGTCGACCGCGCCGGCGCACAGGACGACCTCGTTGCGGGCGCGGACCAGGATCTCCTCGCCGTCCTTCGTGCGGACGTGGACGCCTTCGGCGCGCGTGCCGTTCAGCTCCAGCCGGTACGCCCAGGTCTCCAGGAGGATCGTCAGGTTGGGCCGCTCGTCCATGACCGGGTGCAGATACGCCACCGAGGCCGACGACCGCTTGTTGTTCTCGGGGTGGTAGGCGAGGTCGAAGAAGCCGACGCCCTCGGTGAACGGCTTCTTGTTGAAGCCCTCGACGCGCGGCACGCCGAGCGCGGACTGGGCGGCGTCGACGAAGTCGCGGGCGATGGCGTTCCGATCCTTCTCGTCGACCGGGACGATGTTGTTCAGCAGGCGGGCGAAGTACGCCTCCATCTGGACGGCGCCCCAGCCCTTGGCGCCGGTGTTCTCCCACTCGTCCCAGTCGGACGGCAGCGGCTTGAAGGCGATCAGTGTGTTGTGGGAGGAGCAGCCGCCGAGGACGCGGGCGCGGCTGTGCCGGATGTGGGAGTTGCCGCGCGGCTGCTCGGTGGTCGGGTAGTCGTAGTCCAGCTCGCCGCCGAGCAGGCCCATCCAGCGGCGCAGGGTGAGGACGTCGTCGCGGCCGACGTCACTGGGACCGCCCTCGATGACGGCGACGGTGACGTCGGGGTTCTCGGTCAGCCGGGAGGCGATGACGGAGCCTGCCGTGCCGCCGCCGATGACGACGTAGTCGTAGACGTGGGTGTTCTCGGACATGGGGTGGTACTCCAGTGGGGGGTTCGAAGAAGGAGGGCGGGCTCAGCCCGCGAACCAGCGCACCGGCTTGGGCGCGAGGTTCTGGTAGACGTGCTTGGCCTCGCGGTACTCGGCGAGTCCGGCCGGGCCGAGTTCACGGCCGACGCCGCTCTTGCCGAAGCCGCCCCACTCCGCCTGCGGCAGGTAGGGGTGGAAGTCGTTGATCCAGACGGTGCCGTGCCGCAGCCGGCCCGCGACCCGGCGGGCCCGCCCGGCGTCGGCGGTCCAGACGGCGCCTGCCAGCCCGTACTCGGTGTCGTTGGCGAGCGCGACGGCCTCGTCCTCCGTGCGGAAGGTCTCCACCGTCAGGACCGGCCCGAAGACCTCTTCCCGTACGACCCTCATCTCGCGGTGGCACTGGTCGAGCACCGTCGGCTCGTAGAAGTAGCCGGTCGCGGGCCGCTCGGGAGCCGGGTCGGGGCGCTTGCCGCCGCAGCGCAGCACCGCGCCCTCGGCCAGCGCGGAGGCGACGTAGTCCTCGGTCTTCGCGCGCTGCTGCTCGGAGACGAGCGGGCCGCACTCGACGCCCGGCTCGGTGCCGCGGCCCAGGCGGATCTTCGCGGCGCGGCGGGCGAGTTCGGCGACGAACCGCTCCCTGACGCTCTCCTCGATGATGAGCCGCGCGCCCGCCGAGCAGACCTGGCCGCTGTGGATGAAGGCCGCGTTGAGGGCCTGGTCGACGGCGGTGTCGAAGTCCGCCTAGGTGGCGCAGGCGTCGGCGAAGACGACGTTGGGGTTCTTGCCGACGAGTTCGAGGGCGACCTTCTTGACGGTCGGTGCGGCGGCCGCGGCCACCTTGGTGCCGCTGACCAGGCCGCCGGTGAAGGAGACCAGGTCGACGTCGGGGTGCTCGGCGAGGCGGGCGCCGACGGTGTGGCCGGGGCCCGTGACGATGCCCGCGACCCCAGCCGGCAGGCCGGCCTCGGCCAGCAGCTCGATCAGCGCGATGGTGGTCATCGGGGTGATCTCGCTCGGCTTGATCACAAAGGTGTTGCCGGCCGCGAGCGCGGGGGCGATCTTCCAGCTGGCCTGGAGGAGGGGGTAGTTCCAGGGCGTGATCAGCGCGCAGACGCCGACCGGCTCGTGCACGACCACGCTGTGGATGTCGGGCGAGCCCGCGTCGACCACCCGTCCCGGGGCCTCCGCGGCCACCAGGTCGGCGAAGTAGCGGAAGGCGTCGGCGACGCAGTCGATGTCGACACGGCCCTCTTCGAGGGTCTTGCCGGCGTCCCGGCTCTCCAGCAGGCCGAGCCGCTCCCGGTCGCGGACCAGGAGGTCGGCGACGCGGCGCAGCAGGGCGGCGCGCTCGGCGACGGGCGTGTGCGGCCACGGCCCCTCGTCGAAGGCACGCCGCGCGGCGGCCACCGCGAGGTCGGTGTCCTTCTCGTCGCCCTCCGCGACCACGGCGAACGGCAGGGCGTCCGCGGGGTCGAGGATCTCGCGTGTGGCGCCCGAGACGGCCGCTCGCCACTCGCCCTCCGCGTGGATGGTGTCGCGCGCCTGAAGTTCTGTACTGTCCGCCATGATCGGTTACTGCCTTCCGTTCCTGTTCAGCGCCCGTGAGTCACACAGGAGCCACCCACGGGACCGGGTCCTTCTGCCCTACGGCCCCGAATGCATGCGCCATTCATGACCGAACGTGCGCCGCGTCACGGAAAATGCGGACATTGCGGAAGAAAACCACTCACGGCGTGAGCAGGCGGTGACGGAGACGAGCCGCGGCCGGTGCGGGTCAGCCGACGTCCGTACCGCAGGTGGTGTACGGCGGGCAGAAGGCGCCGAGCGCCGTCCGCAGCAGCTCGCGCTCGTCGTCACGGCCGTCGGCGTCCGCTCCGTAGGCGGCGACCGCGTACAGCTTGCCGTCAGCGGCCACGAAGCGCTCGTCGACGACATGCCAGGTGCCGATGTCGGGCTCGCCCTTGATGGAGTCGACGACGTACTCCAGCCGGGAGCCGGTGGAGTCGCCGTCGTCCAGGTTCTCCAGCGAGAGCTCGGTGAATCCCGGGGCCTTCGGGACGGCGTCGGAGAGGAACAGCTCGTGGGACTCCTCGGGGGACGCCTCCGACACCTCGAACACCTGGAGCCTGCGCTCGCCGTCGGGGCTGCGGTAGTGGACGACGTCGATGCCGTACTGCGAGGACACGGTCGTGCGGATCCACCCCGTGGGGCGGGCGATGGTGAAGCCCTGGGGGTCGTCGTACGACTCGAATCCGGCGGGAAGGTCGCTGTTCAGGGCGGACGGCGAGCCGGCGGCTGTGTCCTGCGGGCCGGGATCGGAGGGCAGCCCGGAGTCGGAGGCCCCGGGTGTCTGCGACGCGCTCGCGGAGACTGCCGCGTTGCCGTCGGCCCGGCCGTCGGACGCCTCACGGTCCCTGACCACGAGGGTCACCACCAGCCCGACAACCGCTCCCACCGCAGCGGCCCCACCGACCACGGCCCAGACCTTCCCTCGCCCACCCCTGCGAGGCCCGACCGGTGCGGGCTCTGGAACACCGGGTGGGTAGGCGGGCCCGTACGGCGGCCAGGGAGCGGGTTCCGGACCGGTCCCGGGCCTCTGAATCCCGGTGAGGGTGGGCGCGGAGGGGGAAACGTGGGGAGGGGGCGGCGACGGAGACGCAGCCGGGGCGCCCCCACCGGCAGGAGCGGCACCACCGGCAGGAGGTGGCACGTCCGCGGCGGCCCCGCCGCCAGGCGAGGAACCGCCCGAACCGAATCCCCCAGAAGACGACGAACCGACCGGAGCGGCACCACCGACCGAGGGCGAGGCAGCATGACCAGCCCCGGCGGAGGCCGATCCGGCATCGGCGGCGACCGGACGGACATCGGCAACCGCCCCGGCCCCTGCCGCATCCGCATCCGCATCCGGACGGGCATCGGCGACGATCGCTCCAGCTCCACCGGCACCCGTCCCGGCATCAGGGGTGGCCGGTCCGCCGCCGGCGGCGCCCGCCCCGCCATCGGTGCTCGCCGGACCACCCGCGGCCGGTGCTTCCCCCGCCTCCTCCCACCGCTGGGTCTCCTCGTTCCAGTACCGCGGTCCGGTGCCCGTGCCCATCACATCCCCCTCGCCTCAGTCACCCGTGATGTACCCGCACACGTCACATCCCGAGCAGCCCCGCCACGGTCCCCGCCGAGGCGAGCAGCGCCGTCAGGGCCTGGGCGTCCGTGAGGAGCTCCCGGAGCCGCTGCAGGCGCCCCGCGCCGGCCGCGCCGATCCGGTTGATCTCCTCCTCGGTGTCGGCGAGCGCCGCGTCGAGCTCTGCCGTCTGTTCGCTCTGCCGCACCCGGCCGCCCGACAGATCCGCCCGCAGTTCACGCACCGCCTTCAGCAGTTCCTCGGCGGCCTCGTCCCGCTGCGCAGGCACCCCATGGTGGTGGCTCTCCGCGCGCGCGTGGCTGCCGATGGCGAAGGTGCTGCCCGAGACATCTCCGATCCGGACGTTCGGCTCATCGCTTGCCATGGCTCGCGGTTCCCTTCTGCGGCCCGAGGCCGCCGCTGGTGGCGCTGGCGTGCTCACCGATGGCGAAGGTGGAGCCCTCGACCCGGTCGATGTGCACGGCGCCGTTGCTGACGTTGACGATCTTCTGGACGAACTCGCCGGTGGCGTACCCGGCGTCGGACAGGGCGAGTCGTACGCCCCGCCCGATACGGTCCTGGATGCTCCGCAGGTACCGGGCCACGTCCATCTCCTGGAAGGTGGAGCCCGTTTCCACCGAGGCCAGTTCCCGCACCGACACCGCCGGCCCCTCGGGCAGCGCGTTCCCGTGCCCGCCGATCAGCAGCCGCCATCCGTAGGCCGCGCCCCGCGCGAGGGTGACCAGCGCGCGCCCGGCCGACCCGGGCACCAGCACCACGGCGGCGACGGCCTTGCCGAGCGCGTTGCTGGTGCGGAACCGGTGGGCGGTGCGGTCCGCGTCCTTGAACTCGGCGAGCACCGGCGTCAGTACGTGCGGCGCGACCTCGAGCATGAGCATGCGGCCCTGCGTGTGGATGCGGACGTAGACGGTGACGACCACCTCCTCCTCCCAGCCGCCGACACGGATGCGCAGGAAGTGCCGCCGCTTCTCCCCGCCCTCCTCCACGGACCGCAGCCGGTGCTGCTCGAACAACTCGGCCGCGTAGGGAGCCTGGTCGCGCCCGGTCAGCCCTTCGACGGGAAGGAAGACGCACTCGTCGATCTCGAGCCGCCGCAGCCGGTCCCGTACGGCCATGCCCGCGTACTCGGCGGGCACGCGGAGCTGTTCGAGCATGGGCCGGACCCGGTCGAGGATCGCCCGGTTGCTGATCGGCTGCTGCTTCTTGTCCTCGTCGGGCCGGAGCTCGACGGCGAGCACCCAGGTGTCGTACGGCGCTCCCGCCCCGCAGAACGGTCCCGCCTCGTTGTACATGATCAGCGGCGCGTGCTGCTCCCGCCGGATGAGCCCCATCAGCCGCCGGAAGCGCAGCCCCTCGGCCTGCTCCGCCGGGTCGCCCGCCGCGTCCGGGAACTGCCGCGGGGACAGTTCCGCGGCGAGCACCCGCGCGAACTGGCCGCGCCGCGCCGCCTCGCACAACGCGATGAGCGCGAACACGGCGATCCCGAACCAGGCCTGCCACGGCTCGACCATCTCGGAGAACAGGTCGGCGAACGGGGCGAGGGCGTCGGCGGCGTCGGAGGTCTCGAAGCCGTCACCGGAGCCGTAGGAGTCGTAGGAACCGTACGGGTCGTACGTGGATCCCGTGTCGTCGTCCGAACCGGCCCCGAAGGCGACGCCCGCGACGGCGAACAGCCAGAAGGCGACCATCAGACGGCCCCACCAGCGCGCCAGGAAGGCGGCGAACAGCCGGTACAGGGGCGGCCGGGCGGCGCGGCCCCTGATCCACGGGGCGAGGGCGAGGAGCAGGCTCGGCCACACCATTCCGGCGAGCAGCCAGCCGCTGAGCGGCACGCCGACCACCCACAGGCCGAGGATCGCGGCGGACCACAGCAGTTCCTGCCGTCGGGCGCGCAGCGCGTGCGCGAGGACGCGGGCCGCGTCGAAGCCCAGCGAGGGCGCCACGAGGCGCTGCTCGTTGAGATACAGCTCCTCGATGACACGGTCGCGGTACTCGGGATTCAGATAGGCACCCGCACACAGCAGCCGTGTCGCCTCACTGGCGTGGGGCGGGGTGGGCGGCGGCTCGGGCGGTGTCGGGGTGTCCGTGTGGTGCGGTTGCTGCGGCACGTATCCGGTGCTCACGCCGATCTCCCGATGCGCATGTGTCGTTGGTGACTGACGAGTTGACGAGCCATCAGCATAGGCGAGGAGCGAGACCGGAGGAAATCGGTTTGTCAAGCGTGTACTGCTGTGACATGCGTCAAGCTTTGGCCTTGGCTTCCCGGATCCCGCTGGCACCCACCCAGTCCTTTGACTAAAGTCAAAGAATGACGGAGTCAGTGTCGACGGAGCACGTGGCGGCTTTCCGCCGCTTCAACCGCTACTTCACGCGCCGCATCGGGGCCCTGAACGACCACTACCTCGGTCAGGACCGGCCGCTCGGCGAGGCCCGCCTGCTGTTCGAGATCGCGGCGGCCGGCGGCCCGGACGGGATCTCCCTGCGCGAGCTCAGAACCCGCCTCGGGCTGGACGCCGGCTATCTGAGCCGGATGACGAAGAGGCTCCAGGACCAGGGCATGGTCGTGCTGAGCGCGCACCCCGAGGACAACCGGCTGCGCATGGCACGGCTGACCCCGGCCGGGCACGTGGAGGTCAAGGAACAGAACCGCCGGGCCGACGCGCTCGCCACGGGCGTCCTGGAAGGCCTGGCCCCGGACCTGCGAGCACGGCTCACGGAGGCGATGACCACCGCCGGACGCCTGCTGCGACTGGCGGCGATCACGGTGAAACCCGTGGACGCCCACACCCCGGACGCCCGGACCTGCCTCGACGCCTACGCCGACGATCTCGACACCCGCTTCCCCGAGGGCTTCGACCGCGCCGACCTGGTGGCCCCGGAGGAGGTGTCGGGGGACGCAGGGGCGTTCTTCGTCGCGTACGAGGAGGACCGCCCCGTGGGCTGCGGAGCCCTGCGACGACTGGAACCGGGCGTGGGCGAGATCAAACACGTCTGGGTCCACCCGGACGCCCGCCGCCTGGGCCTGGCCCGCCGCATCCTGGAGGCCCTGGAGCAGGAGGCCCTGCGCCGAGCCTGGAGGGTCGTACGCCTCGACACCCACGCGGTCCTCACCGAGGCCCAGACGATGTACCGGGCCTGCGGCTACACGGAGATCCCGGCATACGGTGAACACGTGTACGCGAGCCACTGGTTCGAGAAACGCCTCGCTTCCTGAACCGCGCCGACAGGGCACGACCACGCTTACGACGTTCGCGGCAAGGCCAGCTCGCACCACACCGTCTTGCCGCACGCGTCCTGCCGTACGCCCCAGCGTGTGGCCAGGGCGTCGAGCAGAAGGAGGCCTCGGCCCGTCTCCTCGTCCGCGCCGGGGTGGCGCAGGATCAGCCAGGCGTGCGGGTCCGGATCGGCGACCTCCACGCGCGTACGGCCGTCGCCCTCGCGGATCAGCCGGAGGACCACCGGTGTGCCCTCGCCGACGTGGGAGATCACGTTGGCCAGCAACTCACTGACACAGAGCTTGGGCGTAAAGCAACGGCCCCGCACCGGCCGGAACCAGTGCGGGGCCCAGTGTCCAAAGCGGGCGGATCAGATGAGGCCGAGGCCGCGGACCGCCTCGCGCTCCTCCTCGAGCTCCTTGACGGAGACGTCGATACGGGCGCGGGAGAACTCGTTGATCTCCAGGCCCTGGACGATCTCGTACTTGCCGTCCTTCGTGGTGACCGGGAAGGAAGAGATCAGGCCCTCCGGGACGCCGTAGGAGCCGTCGGACGGGATGCCCATGGAGACCCAGTCGCCCTCCGGGGTGCCGTTGACCCAGGAGTAGACGTGGTCGATGGCGGCGTTGGCGGCGGAGGCCGCGGAGGACGCGCCGCGGGCCTCGATGATCGCGGCGCCGCGCTTGGCGACGGTCGGGATGAAGTCCTCGGCGAGCCACTTCTCGTCGTTCACGACCTCGGCGGCGTTCTTGCCGGCGACCGTGGCGTGGAAGATGTCGGGGTACTGCGTGGCGGAGTGGTTGCCCCAGATCGTCAGCTTCCTGATCTCGGAGACCGGGGTGCCCGTCTTCTTCGACAGCTGGGTCAGCGCCCGGTTGTGGTCCAGGCGGGTCATCGCGGTGAAGCGCTCCGCCGGTACGTCCGGGGCGGCGGCCTGTGCGATCAGCGCGTTGGTGTTGGCCGGGTTGCCGACGACCAGGACCTTGATGTCGTCCGCGGCGTGCGCGTTGATGGCCTGGCCCTGCGGCTTGAAGATGCCGCCGTTGGCCTCCAGCAGGTCACCGCGCTCCATGCCCTTGGTGCGCGGGCGGGCGCCCACCAGGAGGGCGACGTTGGCGCCGTCGAAGGCGACGTTCGGGTCGTCGCTGATGTCGATGCCCTGGAGCAGCGGGAACGCGCAGTCGTCCAGCTCCATCGCGGTGCCCTCGGCGGCCTTCAGCGCTGGGGTGATCTCCAGGAGGCGAAGCCTGACCGGCACGTCCGCGCCGAGCAGCTGGCCGGAGGCGATGCGGAAGAGCAGGGCGTAACCGATCTGGCCGGCCGCGCCGGTGACGGTGACGTTCACGGGAGTGCGGGTCATGGCGTTCTCCGTATGACAGCTGGCGGTGGGGCGTCCCTGCCCCGGCTATTTTGATCGATCTCTTGGCGTCAAGAGAGATCCAGCGTCAGGCTATCGCGCATCCGGGATCCCGGATGTCCGGGTCGGTGTGGCCCAGCCCACAGCACCACGAAAGGCGGCGGCCGCCCGTCCGGGAGAGGAGAGACGGGACGGCCGCCGTGTGGGGGTACCGTTGCCGGACTCCCGTGGGGGTACGGTTCGCGTGCCCAGGAACACGGCGGCCATTCCTCTGTCCCCCGGCCAATTTCCACCGGACGGGCTCGACTCGCTGACCTGCGTCAGTCCGTGCACCCCTCCTGTCCCGACGCCAGCGTCGCGCACGCCGTCGCCTCGCCCGCGTCCCGCACCGCCACCATCGGCGTGTATGCGATGGCGTCGCCGGCGACCGTGATGGAGCCCTTCTGCTTGGCGTCGCCCGCGGTCACCTGGACCTCGTCACCCTGCGCCGCCTGGGTGATGCGTCCCCAGGCCGCGCCACAGGTCTTGCTGTAGCGGACCTCGACGACGGTCGTGCCCACGGTCGCCGTCTTGGCGGTGGTCACCAGGTCCCCGCTGCACCCCATGCTCTCCGCGTCCTTGCCGGTGCAGCTGTCGCCGCTGCACTTCACGCCCGGCGGCAGGTTGGCGTCGGTGGTGACGGAGGGCGACGGGGAGGGCGACGCGTCGTTGTTCTTGTCGCCGTCGCCGCCGTTGGTGAGATAGAACGCGGCGGCGGCCACGACGACCACACCGACGGCTCCCGCGAGGAACATCGTCAGCCGACGCCTGCCCGACGACCTGCCGGAGGCCGGCCGACCGCCGGACGGGGGGCGGCCGGAGTGGCCGGGGTGGCCGGCGGGTGTCGCCGACGGTGCGGCGCCGGTCCCGAATCCGGCACCGGCGCTGGTTCCTGCTCCGGCCCCGTTCTCGTTTCCGGCCCCGGCTCCGGCGCTACGACCGGCACCGGGCCCCGCTCCGGTTCGCGCACCCGCTCCGCGGCCGCCGGTCTGCGAGGGTCCCGCGTATCCCGCGAGCCCCCACGAGTTGCCGCCCGAGGAAGCCCCCGAGCCGGCCGCCCGTGCGGTGCCCTCGCGTGCGTCCGCGTCGGACGGCGTGGGCTGCTGCGGCACCGTCGGGGACACGCCCGCCGGTCCCGCGATGCCGGGAGTCGCCGTCGCGCTGCCGCCCCGGCGGGCCGACTTGCCGCCCTTGGCGTTCGCCGGTGGCGCCCCGAACTCGCCCAGTGCCGCACGGGCCTGGGAGATCCGTATCGCCTCCATGGTCATGTCGTGGCGCATCTCCGAACGGCTCCAGGCGCGCTCGGCGAGCTCCCACATCGTCGTCAGGTGAATGGGATTGGTGCCGGTGACCTCGGCCAGGGCGACGATCGCACCCTTGGGCGCGAGCAGCCGACCGTTGAGATAACGCTCCCAGGACGTCTTGCTGTAGCCCGTGCGGTCGGCCACCGCCGCGACGTTCAGGCCGCTGCGGTCCACGAGCCGCCGCAACTGGCTCGTGAACTCCCTGACCTGCGGATCGAGTTCGTCCGGCAAGGCCCTCCAACGAGGCATTGCTTCCCCCTCTTCCCCCCGGTTCGTGCTGGTTCTTCCCCCGCGCGTGCTGCCCTCTGCCGAGTCCCCGTTCTGGCTACCCACAGGGATGCGCCCGGTCAGGATCTCAGTTCCCGGGGTGGGGGCGCACGGGGGCGTTGGCGCCGCGGGCATGCACCGTTGCACGCCCACTGGTCGGCGGTCCAGCTCGGGACGTCCCGGACCGTCCCGATTGGGCAGATTAGCCCCGCTGTGCAGCGCCTTGGTCCCGGATCCCGGAACTGTCAATACATCGACACAACGGACACACACCGGTGACCTCGGGCGCCCCAGCGGTGCCTCTCCCACTCAGACGCAACCGCGCCAAGGACGCCAAGGACGTCAAGGACGCCGAGGACTGTCGCAGGGCGCGGACACGGTAGCGGAACGGTCACCTCCGAGCCACAGCGTACGGACAGCTGTTGAACAGCCCGTTCGCCGTGCGGGAGTTTGGGTGCGGTGGCGGCCCGTCCTTGCTCGGGGGAGGGGACGGGTCGCCGCCGTGCAGCTAACTGCTGACCGTGAAGTGCAGCGTGTCCTTCAGGAACGGGATCTCCAGCCAGGGATCCGGCTGGACCATCATCGCCAGCATGACGATGGCCGAGCCCAGCACGCCGTAGGTGAGGATGTCGGTGAAGCGGGAGCGGACCGCGAGCATGCCGACGTCCGGCAGCATCCAGCGCAGTACCGCGCCGCCCAGCAGGGCGACGCCGACCAGCAGCGTCCCGATCCGGAAGGCGTCCAGGGCGGTCAGCAGCAGGCCGAGGCCGACCAGCGCGAGCACCAGCAGGACCGGCCACTGGCGGGCCGGTGCCGGGGCGGCGCCGGAGGCCGCCCTGCCGCCGCCCTCGGGACGCGCGGTGTCCCGCGTGAACAGCGGGAAGCGGCGGGTGACGCGGCGCGGTATGCCCTCGGCATCGGGCGCGCTGACCGCGTCCCGCACCTCGATCTCGTCCTCCGGGTGCTCAGTCGACACTGCGCTCCGCCGCCTCGACCACGTTGACCAGCAGCTGGGCCCGGGTCATCGGGCCGACGCCGCCAGGATTCGGGGAGATCCAGCCGGCCACCTCGGCCACGCCCGGGTGGACATCGCCCACGATCTTGCCCTCGGCGCTGCGCGAGACACCGACGTCGAGGACGGCCGCGCCCGGCTTGACGTCCTCGGGACGGATGAGGTGGGCGGAGCCTGCGGCGGCGATGATGATGTCCGCACGCTTCAGATGCGAAGACAGATCCCGCGTGCCGGTGTGGCACTGGGTCACCGTCGCGTTCTCGCTGCGCCGGGTGAGCAGCAGGGGCATCGGACGGCCGATGGTCACCCCGCGGCCGACGACCACGACCTCGGCACCCTTGATCTCCACGCCGTAGCGGCGCAGCAGGGTCAGCACACCGTTCGGCGTGCAGGGCAGCGGCGCCGGCTCGTTCAGGACCAGCCGCCCGAGGTTCATCGGGTGCAGCCCGTCGGCGTCCTTGTCGGGGTCCATGAGTTCGAGGATGCGGTTCTCGTCGATGCCCTTGGGGAGCGGCAGTTGGACGATGTAGCCGGTGCAGGCCGGGTCCTCGTTCAGTTCCCGTACGACCGCCTCGATCTCGTCCTGCGTCGCCGTGCCGGGCAGTTCGCGCTGGATGGAGGCGATGCCGACCTCGGCGCAGTCGCGGTGCTTGCCGGCGACGTACTTCTGGCTGCCGGGGTCGTCCCCGACGAGGATCGTGCCGAGGCCGGGCGTGACGCCCTTCTCCTTCAGCGCCGCCACGCGGGCGGTCAGATCGGACTTGATCGCGGCTGCAGTGGCCTTGCCATCGAGAATCTGGGCGGTCATGAACCCATCCTCCCGGATGACCGGGTCCCGGTTCCAATCCGGGTGCTCCGGAGCCTGTCCCGCCGTAGGCCCTCATGGTCCCCTGATGGCCCCCTGACGAATCAACTCATGAATCCCCTCATGGTCCCTCATGATCGATGATGTTGCACTTGCACAACACATCCGGAATGCGGCTGGACAAGCCGACGGTGACTGAAGAACGATTGTCGGAACAGTGCCGCGGGCAGTACCGGGGGGACGAACCGCATCTGTAGAACCTTCCTCCGAATCCGGCCGCGCCTCGTCCCCGCACTCCAGGCAAAACGGAGGAAAGACCGCCATGAGTTTCGGCGACCCGAACAACCCCTACGGGCACGGGCAGCCGCCCCAGCAGCCCCAGGCCCCCGCTCCCGGTTACGGCTACCCCCAGCAGACGCCGCCCGGCGCCCCGCCGCAGGGCTACGGATACCCGGCGGCCCCGCCCGTCCAGCAGCCGTACGGCGGCGGTTACATGCCCGGTGCTCCCGCGCAGATGCCGGGCATCACCCGCGCCTCGCAGATCATGCTCGGTGTGATCGCGCTGGCCCATGCGGTCATCGCCGTGCTGTACGGGGTCGCGCTCGGCCAGTGGGACGAGACCATGGCCGAGGCAGGTGTCACCGGTGACTCCGAGGCGGAGGCGATCGCCGATCTGGGCAAGGGCGTCGTCGTCTTCTTCCTCGGTCTCGCCACTGTGTTCGCGATCCTCGGTCTTGCGCTGCTGCTGCAGTACGCCAAGGGTGGCAACGGTGTCCGCGTCTGCTCGATCGTCTACGGTTCGTTCGCGATCGTCACGGGCATCTTCATGATCGCGGCTTACGGCATCGGTCTGATCATCATCGCGATCTCCATCCTGGTGATCGTCTTCTCCGCGAAGCGCGCCAGCGCCGAGTGGTTCCGCCGCCCGCGCTACTGAGCCGCAGGCCGACGGAACGCTTCGCGCCATTCACGCCGAGGGCCGCGTCCCACCCGTGCAAGGGGGACACGGCCCTGGTGCTTCGTCGGGCGCCTCAGTGGAAGAAGTGGCGCGTCCCCGTGAAGTACATCGTGATGCCCGCCTTCTGCGCGGCCTCCACGACCTGCTCGTCACGGACCGAACCGCCGGGCTGGACCACGGCCTTGACGCCGGCCCCGGTGAGGATCTCCAGGCCGTCCGGGAAGGGGAAGAACGCGTCCGAGGCGGCGTAGGAACCCTGCGCACGCTCGGCGCCCGCCCGCTCCACGGCCAGCTTCGCCGAGTCGACGCGGTTGACCTGGCCCATGCCGACGCCGACCGAGGCACCGTCCTTGGCGAGCAGGATGGCGTTGGACTTCACCGCACGGCAGGCCTTCCATGCGAAGGCCAGCTCGCGCAGTTCGTCGGCGCTCAGGGCCTCGCCGGTCGCCAGGGTCCAGTTGGCGGGGTCGTCGCCGTCGGCCTGGAAGACGTCCGTCACCTGGGCCAGGCCGCCGCCGTCGATCGGGCGGAACTCGGCGACCAGCTCTGGCGCCTCGGGGCAGCGCAGCACACGGATGTTCTTCTTCTTGGTGAGGGCTTCGAGCGCGCCCTCCTCGTAGTCGGGGGCGACGACGACCTCGGTGAAGATCTCGGCGACCTGCTCGGCCATCTCCTTGCTGACCGGCCGGTTGACGGCGATGACGCCGCCGAACGCCGACAACGGGTCGCAGGCGTGCGCCTTGCGGTGGGCCTCGGCGACGTCCGCGCCGATCGCGATGCCGCACGGATTGGCGTGCTTGATGATCGCGACGCACGGCTCGGCGTGGTCGTACGCGGCACGGCGGGCGGCGTCCGTGTCGACGTAGTTGTTGTACGACATCTCCTTGCCGTGCAGCTGCTCCGCCGCGGCCAGGCCGCCGCAGCCGCCGGTGTAGAGGGCGGCGGGCTGGTGCGGGTTCTCGCCGTAGCGCAGCACCTGCTTGCGCTCGTACGTCACCCCGATGAACTCCGGGAACTCCTCGCCGTCACCGGCGTACTCGCCCGCGAACCAGCCCGCGACCGCCACGTCGTACTCGGCGGTGTGGCGGAACGCCTCGGCGGCCAGCCGCTTGCGGGTGGGGAGGTCGAAGCCGCCGTCGCGCACGGCGGCGAGGATGTCGGCGTACCGCTCGGGGCTGGTGACCACGGCGACCGAGGGGTGGTTCTTGGCCGCGGCGCGGACCATCGACGGCCCGCCGATGTCGATCTGCTCCACGCACTCGTCGGGCGAGGCGCCGGAGGCGACGGTCTCCTGGAACGGGTAGAGGTTGACGACCACGAGGTCGAACGGCGCGACGCCCAGCTCGTCGAGCTGCTGCCGGTGGCTGTCCAGGCGCAGGTCGGCGAGGATGCCCGCGTGGACCCTGGGGTGCAGGGTCTTGACGCGGCCGTCCAGGCACTCGGGGAAGCCGGTGAGCTCCTCGACCTTGGTGACGGGGACGCCGGCGGCGGCGATGCGGGCGGCGGTGGAGCCGGTGGAGACCAGCTCGACGCCGGCCTCGTGCAGACCGCGTGCGAGGTCTTCCAGACCCGTCTTGTCGTAGACGCTGACGAGCGCCCGTCGAATGGCCCGCTTGTTGCTCTCGGCGGTGGCGGTCACTGGATAACTACCTTTCGTCCCTCAATGCGATAGCCGTTGCGGGCGAGCCGCCCCACGACATCGACGAGCAGCCTTCGCTCGACTTCCTTGATGCGCTCGTGCAGCGCACTCTCGTCGTCCTCGTCCCGGACCTCCACCACGCCCTGCGCGATGATCGGCCCGGTGTCGACGCCGTCGTCGACGAAGTGGACGGTGCAGCCGGTGACCCTGGCGCCGTACGCGAGCGCGTCGCGGACACCGTGGGCGCCGGGAAAACTGGGGAGGAGCGCGGGGTGGGTGTTGATGAACCGCCCGCCGTAACGGGCGAGGAACTCCTTGCCCACGATCTTCATGAACCCGGCGGAGACGACGAGATCGGGCTCGTACGCGGCGACGGCCCCGGCGAGGGCCGCGTCCCACTCCTCGCGGGTGGCGTAGTCCTTGACCCGGCACACGAACGTGGGCAGCCCGGCGCGCTCGGCCCGCGCCAGCCCCTCGATGCCGGCGCGGTCGGCTCCGACGGCCACGATCTCGGCTCCGTACGCCTCGGCGCCGGTGGTCTCGATGGCGTCGAGGAGCGCCTGCAGATTGGTGCCGGATCCGGAGACCAGCACGACGAGGCGCTTGACCACGGGCTTGGCGGCCACGGTGGGGCCCTTTCTCGGGGAAGCGTGTGCACGGTCGGCCGGGTACGGCGCCGGTATGTGCGTTCGTACGAATGCTTCACGCCCCCGGATACGGGGAAGCCTACGAAGCGGCCGACCGTCAGCAACGATACCGGCACACCAGGCATCCCCCACGGGACGGGGGCGTGGCCGGAAGGTAGCGTCTGGGAGGAGCGGGCTCGGGAACGCGGCCGGAGTGCGGTGCGTTCACGAGAGGACGGCTCACGCCAGACCAGCCGTATCCAGACCAGTCGTATTCACCAAGGGGAAGACGCTCACTTGATGTCGGACCGCAGCCTGCGACTCCTCACGCTCCCCCCTCAGTCGGCACGGGGAGGGGAGCGCGCCGGCGTGCTGCTGCGGGAGCGCCCCTCGATGCCGCCCGGCGCGCCCTCGGGTGACGCCGACGACCGGCGGGGCGGTGCGGCCCAGGACGACAACCCGTTCGCGCCACCGCCGGAGGGCACGCCGGACCGGCCGTGGCAGCCGCGGCGCCCGTCCGGCGACGGAGGGGACTCCCAGGGTTCGCAGGGCTCCCCCGACTCTCCGGGCTCCTCCGGCTCGCAGGGTGAGGGCGGCCGACCCGTGTGGGGCAGCCAGTGGAGCGACCGGCAGCCCGGCCGCTCCTCCGGCGGCGGCTTCGGAGACCGGCCCGGCCGCAGCCCCGAGGGGCAGGGCGGCGGTCCGGGCCAGAGCGGACTGCGCTGGGACCCCACGGATCCGGCACAGCGTCGCGCGCGCTACACACTGCTGGCCGGCATGTGGGCCTTCTTCTTCGCCCTCTTCAGCTGGCCGTACGTGGCACTGCTGCTCGGCGCGCTGGCCCTCTACTGGGGCATCAGCTCCCTGCGCACCAAGCCCCGCACCCCCAGCCCCGACACCCCGGCCCCCACGACACCGGCCCGCCCACAGACCGCGGCCGCAGTGAGCGGCCTGGTCACGGCGTCCCTGGCCATCATGCTCGTCGCCGCGACCTTCACCGCACAGTTCGTGTACCGCGACTACTACACCTGCACCAACGACGCCCTCACCAACGAGGCCAGACAGGCGTGCACCAAGCTGCTGCCGGAGGAGTTGCGGGGGGTTTTGGGGGCTAACGCTTAGTTGTTTCGGGGCGTTGGGGGGTCCGGGGGTGCGCCTTCGGGGCTCGGGTGTTCGAGGTCCGGAAGGTGCGCCATAGGGCTCGGGCGTTTGGAAGGCGCGGGACACGCCGGACTCCGGGAGGCGGCGGCCTCCGCGCAACGCCGGGCTCCGGGAGGCGGCTGGCATCAAGAGTCGTCCGGCTCCGGTGGCTCCGCCCTCCTGGACGCCTCCTTCAACGCCGCCCAGCGGGCCTCGCGGGTGTCGTCGCGCCAGGGCATCGGGGGGTCGACGGGCAGGAAGTCGTAGGGCTCGAGGGTGGGGTCGTACGGGGCGTCCGGGCGGCCTGCGTAGGGCGCGGCCTGCGATGCGGTCGACCGAGGATCCGGGCCGACACCGTCGCGCTTGCGGGATGACGAGCCGCCGGAGAAGGGCCACCGTCGGCGACGTCGCCGCACACCGGTGTCCGACGCTTCCGCGCGAGCCTCCGGCCTCTGCGTCCCGGAGTTCGAGGTCCCCGCGCCGGGATGCGCCATCTCCGTCCGGCTGTTCGCCGCGTCCACGCCGGATTCCGATACCCGCGCCTGCCGCTTCGCCGCCCTCTCCCCGGAGTCCGACGCCCGCTTCCGCCCCGTCGCCGCCCTCTCCCCGGAGTCCGACGCCCGCGGCCCAACCCTCGCCGCTGCCTCCCCTGCATCGGCCACACCCGTCCGAACGTTCGCCTCGGCCGAGGCAGACTCCGGACTCTTCACACGCCCCTTCGCCCCAACCGCCCCTGCGTCCGCCGCTCCCGCCCCGACGCTCGGCTTCCCCACCGCGGAATCAATCACCTCGGCCCAGACGTCCAACTCAGTCGCCGCAGACTCCGGACTCTCCACGCGCCCCTTCATCCCAACCGCCCCCGCGTCCGCCGCTCCCGCCCCGACGCTCGGCTTCCCCACCACGGGATCAATCACCCAGGCCCACACGTCCAACTCACTCGCCGCAAAGCCAGCCGCTCCAGCCAGGACACCCGACCCTCCGGC
>NZ_JBQQCE010000390.1:0-9337 GCF_052245645.1 Streptomyces sp. KR55
CCCTCGGGGGCGAGGCTGCGGGCCCGCATCCCGGTGACTGGGCCCTCGCCGAGGCCGCCGTCGGTCCATTCGACGGGGACCACCGTCTCGGCGCCGGGCGGGAGCGGGGCGCCGGTCATGATGCGGGCGGCCTGGCCGGGACCCACTTGGAGCAGGTCCGCCTGGCCGGCCGCGACGTCCCCGATGACCTCGAGGACGGCCGGGAACTCCTCGCTCGCGTCCGCGACATCCCCGACCCGCACCGCGTACCCGTCCATGGAGCTGTTGTCGAACGGCGGCAGGGAGACCGGCACCGTGACGTCCTCGACCAGGACGCAGCCCTGGGCGTCGAGGAGTTGCAGCTCGATGGGTTCGAGGGGGCGGACGGTCTCGAGGATGTCCTCCAGGTGTTCGTCCACCGACCACAGGTGGTCCTGGCCGGTGGCGCGGGGCGCGGCGGTGCTCAAGGTGGCTACATCTCCTCGGTGACGTAACTGCGAAGCCAGGTCCGGAAGTCCGGGCCCAGGTCTTCACGTTCGCACGCGAGTCGGACAATGGCACGCAGGTAGTCGCCGCGGTCGCCGGTGTCATAGCGGCGGCCCTTGAAGACGACGCCGTGCACGGGGCCGCCGACCTTCTCGTCCTGGGCGAGCAGCTGGAGGGCGTCGGTGATCTGGATCTCGCCGCCGCGGCCGGGCTCGGTCTTGCGCAGGACGTCGAAGATGCGCGGGTCGAGGACGTACCGGCCGATGATCGCGTAGTTGGAGGGGGCGTCGGCCGGATCCGGCTTCTCCACCAGGTCGCCGATCTTGACGACGTCGCTGTCCTCGGTGGTCTCCACGGCCGCGCATCCGTAGAGGTGGATCTGCTCGGGCGCGACCTCCATGAGCGCGATGACGCTGCCGCCGCGCTGCTCCTGGACCTCGATCATGCGCTTGAGGAGCGGGTCGCGCGGGTCGATCAGGTCGTCGCCGAGGAGGACGGCGAAGGGCTCGTTGCCGACGTGCGGGGCCGCGCACAGGACGGCGTGCCCCAAGCCCTTGGGGTCACCCTGGCGCACGTAGTGCATCGTCGCGAGGTCGCTGGACTCCTGGACCTTGGCGAGCCGCCCGGCGTCGCCCTTCTTCTGCAGAGCAGACTCGAGTTCGTAATTGCGGTCGAAGTGGTCCTCAAGGGGACGCTTGTTGCGGCCCGTGATCATGAGAACGTCGTCGAGACCGGCCGACACGGCCTCCTCGACCACATACTGGATCGCAGGCTTGTCGACAACCGGCAGCATCTCCTTGGGAGTGGCCTTGGTGGCCGGCAGAAAGCGGGTGCCGAGGCCTGCTGCGGGAATGACGGCCTTGCTGATCCTGAGGTGCGACTGAGTCATGCCCGCAACCATATCCGGTGCCTTTGTACGGAATCTGTGGCTCCGGTTAATTGGCTCTCATATGAGCACATTGAAGACGGTACGGGAGCGACTCATGAGTCACATCGGACGCGCGGCCGAGCCTGACAAGCGAACGTTGCGGCGAGAAATCCTCGCAGTGAGAGGCAGGTTGCCTGCGGATGACGTACAGGCGGTCTCGGCCGCGTTGGCCCGGCGTGCGCTCGAACTGCCCGAACTGGCACAGGCAGGCACCGTGGCAGCGTACGTCTCCGTGGGGAGCGAACCCGGAACGCTCGCCCTGCTCGACACACTGCACGCCCGGGGCGTACGCGTCCTGCTTCCGGCGCTTCTGCCCGACAACGACCTGGATTGGGGCGCATACGCCGGGGAGGGCTCCCTCGCGCGCGTCCAACACGGCGGGAAAATGGCCCTCTTGGAGCCCGTCGGCGAGCGCCTCGGACCGGACGCGGTGACCGCCGCCGACGTCGTCCTGCTGCCGGGGCTCGCGGTCGATGCGTGCGGGATGCGTCTGGGGCGCGGCGGAGGCTCGTACGACCGCGTGCTCGCGCGCCTGGAGGACGCGGGCGCCCGGCCGGCGCTGGTGGTGCTCTTGTACGACTCCGAGGTCGTCGAGCGCGTCCCCGTGGAGGCGCACGACCGGCCGGTGCACGCGGTGGTGACGCCGTCGGGGGTCCGCCGCTTCACCGGCGACTCGTAGCACTCGTCAGGCGAAAGGGCCCTCCACGCGCGCGTGGAGGGCCCTTGGCGTCGCTCGCCGTCAGCGGCTCACGGCTTCAGTACGAGCGTG
Source organism: Streptomyces sp. KR55 (assembly GCF_052245645.1). Classification (NCBI taxonomy): domain Bacteria; kingdom Bacillati; phylum Actinomycetota; class Actinomycetes; order Kitasatosporales; family Streptomycetaceae; genus Streptomyces; species Streptomyces sp. KR55. The sequence goes on from NZ_JBQQCE010000390.1 coordinate 2,163, forward strand.
TCGTTGGTGCTCTCGTCGACCGCCTGCTTGGAGAAGGACCAGTCCAGCAGCTCGCCCTTGGACCACTTGTCCGTCTGGTCGGTGTAGTGGTCGCTGTAGGCGTGCCCCGAGGCTCCGGTGAGGTTGATCCACTTCGACTTGTCGAGGTCGTCGAGGTTGACCACCATCCGCATCGACGGCACCCAGACGACGCCGTAGCCGCCGGCGGCGTTCCAGCCGCTCGCGTTGACGGTCGCCTCGCCGCCACTGAGCTTCCAGGGGCCGCGGTTGAGGGCGTACTGCAGGAAGCCGGGGCCGTCGGTGCCGAGGGTCTGGTTCTTCAGGAACAGACGGTGCAGCCGGCCCCAGCTCCAGGTGTCGATGTCCTTGCCGAGCTTGGCGGTCAGCTCCCAGCGGGCGTCGATCATGGCGCGCTTGAACAGGTCGTCGCGGTTGTCGGCGCCGGGGCGGGTGAGCGAGGCGGGCGTCTTCCACCAGTCGCTGTCCTTGTCGTCCATGAGGCTCCGCACGACCTCGAACCAGCGGTCGCCGCCGTCCGGCTGCGCCTGGTCGGCGTCACGCGCCCCGCATTCGCGCACCCGGCGCTCCTCGTCCACGGGACCGGTGGTGTCGACCGGCTCGACCCACAGGCACTGGCCCTTGACGCGCAGTTCCTTGGGCAGCTTGTGGCCGAACGCGAGCTTGAGGACGTTGCGCCAGACCGAGTTGAAGTAGGCGGCCGCCGCGGAGTCGGCGTCCTGGGTGTAGTCCCAGCCCTCGAGCAGCTTCTGCGCCTCGCGGACGTCCTTGTCACCGACGTCGATCTTCAGCAGCTGCGGCACCAGCAGCTTGGCGATCTCGCTGGAGTTGTCCAGCTGCATCTGGCGCATGTCCTCGGTGGAGACCTTGCCGCCGCCCTTGATCTTCGACTCGATGAGGTCGGCGATCCGCTGGCTGCGGGCGCCGTAACCCCAGTCCGCGGTGAGCGTGTAGGGGTAGTCCTTGTCCACGACGGCCTGGTTGGCGGTCACGATGTAGCCGCGCTCCGGGTTGTACTCGTAGGGCAGCTCGTCCTGGTCGATGTAGCCGGTCCAGTCGTACTTGGCGTCCCAGCCCGGCGCCGGGATCGAGCCGTCGTGGCCCTGCGCGCGCGTGGGGATCTTTCCGGGCAGCGTGTAGCCGATGTTGTCCTGGGTGTCGGCGTAGACGAGGTTCTGCGAGGGCACGTCGAACAGGGCCGCCGCCGCGCGGAACTCGTCCCAGTCGGCCGCCTTGTTCAACGCGAAGACGGCATCCATGGAGGTGCCCGGTTCCAGCGCGGTCCACCGCAGGGCGATGCCGTAGCCGTCGCCGCGGTCGGGTGCGGCTGTGTCGACGGTGGCCTTCCTGCCGACCTTCACGAGCTCGTCGTCGCGGTCGGACAGCAGGGGGCCGTTGTTGGTCTCCCGGACGACGATCTTCTTCGAGGTGCCGCCGGCGACCTTGATGGTCTCCTCGCGGGAGTCGAAGGGCTTCACCTTGCCGTCGTACAGGTAGCCGTCGCCGGTGAGCTTCTCCAGGTAGAGGTCGGTGACGTCGGCGCCGGAGTTGGTCATGCCCCAGGAGATGTCCTGGTTGTGGCCGATTATCACGCCCGGCATGCCCGCGAAGGTGTAGCCGGAGACGTCGTACTGGCACTTGTCGGAGACCGTGCGGCAGTGCAGGCCCATCTGGTACCAGACGGACGGCAGCGAGGCCGACAGATGCGGGTCGTTGGCCAGCAGCGGCTTGCCGGTGATCGTGTGCGCTCCGCCGATGACCCACGAGTTGGAGCCGATGCCGTTGCCGTTCACGCCGACGGCCGTCGGGACGTCCTCCAGGACCTCGTAGAGGCCCGACAGCTGGCTCTGCAGCGCCGACGAGGCGGAGGAGGACGTCGACGTCCCGCTCGCGGGAGTACCGGTGCCACCGGCGGCCGTGCCGTCCGTGGAGGTGCCGTCCGCGCCACCGGCCCCCTCGAACGTCCCGTTGAGCTCGTCGTACTGGCCCTGCTGGACGATCACCTGGTTCCGGCTGTACGGGTACTGCGGGTACAGCTCGGCGATCTGCTGGGGGCCGAGACGGCTGGTCATCAGGGAGCGGTCGATCTCGTCCTGCATGTTGCCGCGCAGGTCCCAGGCCATCGCCTTCAGCCAGGAGACCGAGTCGACCGGGGTCCACTGCTGCGGCTTGTAGTCGTTGGTGAAGCCGAGGGCCGCGTACTCCAGGGAGATGTCCTCGCCTTCCTTGCCCTTCAGGTAGGCGTTGACTCCCTTGGCGTACGCCTGCAGGTACTTCTTCGTGGCGGCGGACAGCTTGGTGTCGTACTCCTCCTTCGCCACCCGGTCCCAGCCCAGGGTGCGCAGGAACTCGTCGTTGTCGACCTGGTCCTTGCCGAACATCTCCGACAGACGCCCGGAGGTCATGTGACGGCGTACGTCCATCTCGTAGAACCGGTCCTGCGCCTGGACGTAGCCCTGCGCCATGAACAGGTCCTCGTCGGAGGAGGCATAGATCTGCGGGATGCCATGGCCGTCCCGCTTGACGTCGACGGGCCCGGACAGGCCGTCCAGCGTGATCGAGCCCTTCGTCTGCGGGAAGGAGGCGCGGACGGTGCTGATGGACCAGTACGCCCCGCCCGCGACGCCGCCGACGACGGCCAGCACCAGCACGAGCACGATAAGACGGGCTTTGCGCCCCTTCTTCCTGCCGGACTTGCCGGGCTGCTGACCCGTTGGAGCGGTGGTGTTGGGGGGCATCGCTGTCCTTGCTGTCCTAACGCGAGCGGCAGGTCGGGCTGTGACTTTGAATGAGCGCTGGAGCAACCATAGGCGCAGGGCCCGACGGGCCTTGACGCGGACTGGGGAACCAGCACGGACGGACGTTCGATCTTGCCCTGGCAAGCGTCAAGAAACAGTCAAGAGTTAGGTAAGGTAACAAAGTAACTGCACCAGGGAAGGGAACGGCCGCTGAGTATCCACGACCTCAATGAGCTCCTGCTCGTCTGCTCGATCGTCCTGCTCGTCGCCGTGGCCGCGGTCCGGATCTCCTCGCGCAGCGGGCTCCCCAGCCTGCTCGTCTACCTGGGCATCGGCGTCCTCATGGGCGAGGACGGGATCGGCGGCATCCGCTTCGACAACGCCGAGCTGACCCAGGTCATCGGGTACGCGGCCCTGGTGGTGATCCTGGCCGAGGGCGGCCTGGGCACGAAGTGGAAGGAGACCAAGCCGGTCCTGCCGGCCGCGACCTCACTGGCTCTGGCCGGGGTCGCCGTGAGCGTCGGAATCACAGCTGCGGCCGCGCACTATCTGGTCGGACTGGATTGGCGTCAGGCGCTCATCATCGGGGCGGTCGTCTCCTCCACGGACGCGGCAGCGGTCTTTTCCGTACTGCGGAAAATCCCGCTCCCCGCGCGCGTGACGGGCACGCTGGAGGCCGAGTCCGGCTTCAACGACGCTCCCGTCGTCATCCTGGTGGTCTCCTTCTCCGCCGCCGGCCCGATCGAGCACTGGTACGTGCTGATCGGCGAGATAGCGCTGGAGCTGGCCATCGGCGCGGCCATCGGCCTCGCGGTGGGCTGGCTGGGCACATGGACGCTGCGGCACGTGGCCCTCCCGGCCTCCGGCCTGTATCCGATCGCCGTCATGGCCATCGCGGTCGCGGCCTACGCGGCGGGCGCGCTGGCGCACGGCAGCGGCTTCCTCGCCGTCTACCTCGCCTCCATGGTGATGGGCAACGCACGGCTCCCGCACTGGCCCGCCACGCGCGGGTTCGCCGACGGGCTCGGCTGGATCGCCCAGATCGGCATGTTCGTCCTGCTCGGCCTGCTGGTCACCCCGCACGAACTGGGCGACGACATCGTGCCCGCGCTCGTCATCGGGCTCGTGCTGACCATGGTGGCCCGCCCACTGAGCGTCGTGTTCTGCCTGCTGCCGTTCCGGGTGCCGTGGCAGGAACAGACCCTCATGTCCTGGGCCGGACTGCGCGGCGCCGTGCCCATCATCCTGGCGACGATTCCCGTGGTGAGCGACGTCGAGGGCAGCGACCGGATCTTCAACATCGTCTTCGGCCTGGTCGTCGTCTACACCCTGGTCCAGGGACCGACGCTGCCCTGGGTCGCCCGCAAACTCCACCTGGGCGACAAGTCCGCGGCCGCCGACCTCGGCATCGAATCGGCTCCCCTGGAGCGACTGCGCGGGCATCTGCTCTCCGTCACGATCCCCCCCGAGTCGAAGATGCACGGAGTCGAGATCAGCGAGCTGAGGCTGCCGGCCGGGGCCGCGGTCACCCTCGTCGTGCGCGAGGGCAAGTCCTTCGTGCCGCTGCCCACGACGGTGCTGCGGCGCGGCGACGAACTCCTCGTGGTGGCCACGGATCCGGTCCGGGACGCGGCTGAGCGGCGACTGCGCGCGGTGGGCCGCGGCGGCAAGCTGGCCGGGTGGCTGGGCATGAACGGCGGCGGGGCGGAGCGTTAAGGGTGTGTTTCACACAGTTCACACCACCGCCAATCGCAGGCGAACAGCCCCATGGTGCTCGTTTTCACAGGTGCACCGGCTAATGATCCCTGTACGATGAAGGCACCTGATCGAACCAACTCTGCCTGACGCAGAGCTGGCGCGACCGCATGGCGGCCGGGACGCCCCCTCAGTGGGCGCCGGTATCTACCGCAGTTCCGCGCAAGAGGACAGCTCTCGGCGCGCCCCGGAGGCGAACGAGCCATGAAAAAGGGGCCGCGCTACCAGGCGGCAGAAAGGCACAGGCCGTGGCGTCCACGGTCACGCCGTCGAAGAACTCGTCGGCCCCCTCCTCCCGCCCGGGATACGGGCAACTGCTGCGCACCCGCGGCGTCTGGACGTTCCTGCTCCCCGGTTTCGCGGCGCGCCAGCCGTTCGCGATGCTCACGATCTCCATCGTGCTGCTGGTGCAGCACACCACCGGCTCGTACGGCGTGGCAGGCGCCGCCGCCGCCGTCACCGGCGTCTCCATGGCGCTGTTCGCGCCCTACAGCGGCCGCCTCGCGGACCGCTTCGGGCAGCGCACCGTACTGATCCCCGGCGTACTGGTGCACACGCTGTCCGGCCTCACCCTGACGGCGCTCGCGCTGGCGGACGCCCCCCTGTGGGCGCTGTTCGCGGCCGCCGTCCCCACCGGCGCCTCGGTCCCGCAGATCGGCCCCATGGTGCGCGCCCGCTGGGGAGTGAAGCTCAAGGACTCACCGCTGATGACAACGGCGGCGGCATTCGAGTCGGTCACGGACGAACTGGCCTTCGTCGTCGGCCCACTGCTCGCCACCGCGCTGTGCACCGCCGTGAACCCGGCCGCCGGCCTGGTGACGGAGGCGTCGCTGACCCTGGTCGGAGGTCTGCTGTTCGCCGCGCAGAAGGGCACCCAGCCCGCGGCCGCCGCCGGTGGGCACGCGCGCGTGCAGCACGCTTCCGCACTCCGGGTCCCCGGAGTGCGTGTTCTGATCGTGGCCTTCCTGGGCATCGGCTCCGTCTTCGGCGGCATGCAGGTGTCGCTGGCCGCCTTCACCGAGTCGATCGGCGAGCCCGGCCTGAACGGCGTCCTGTACGGGACCTTCGCCGCCGGCAACATGCTCTCCGGCATCGCCTGCGGCGCCATCGCATGGAAGGCGGCCCCCCACCGGCGCCTGGTCGTCGGATACGCGGCCCTCGCTCTGGCCGCCTCCGGCCTGTGGGCGGCACACTCGGTGCTGCTGCTCGCCGGTCTCGGCCTCCTGGTCGGCATGTGCATCGCGCCCGTCCTGATCACCGGCTACACGCTGGTCGAGGGGCTGGTTCCGGCCGGGGCGCGCACCGAGGCCTTCACCTGGCTGACCGGCGCGGTGGCGCTCGGCCAGGCGGGCGCGGTCACAGTGGCCGGACAGCTGGAGGACCGCTTCTGGGACGGCGCCGGGTTCCTGGTTCCGCTCGGCGGTACGGTGCTCGCCCTGGCGACGCTGGTGGCGCTTCGCTCGCGGCTCACGGCACGCCCGCACAGCCGCACCGTCGCGCGTGGCGTCGGTCACCGCACGCCGGTCGCAGTGGACTGAACCCGAGGAATACGTCACTATGGACCGTCGTTAGCACTCATTGAGTGAGAGTGCCAGGAGGAAGACAAGTGCCGACCTACCAGTACCAGTGCACCGAGTGCGGCGAGGGCCTCGAGGCGGTGCAGAAGTTCACCGACGACGCCCTGACCGAGTGCCCCAGCTGCTCCGGCCGCCTCAAGAAGGTGTTCTCCGCCGTCGGTATCGTCTTCAAGGGCTCCGGCTTCTACCGCAACGACAGTCGCGGCTCCTCGTCGAGCAGCTCGCCGGCGTCGTCGAAGCCGTCGGCCTCGTCGTCGTCGACCTCGTCCTCCTCGTCCTCGGACTCGAAGGCGTCGGGCACCGGCACCTCGGCCGGCAGCACCGCCGCCTGATTCACACGCACGGGACCCTGCCGTCGTACGACGGCAGGGTCTTCGGTGTTTTCGGCACCGGCCCGTGCGCGTCGTCGGGCGCCAGCTACTGTGCTGGTCATGGCGAACGCAGAGATCGGTGTAATCGGCGGCTCCGGCTTCTACTCGTTCCTCGACGAGGTGACCGAGATCCAGGTGGAGACGCCGTACGGGCCGCCCAGCGACTCCCTCTTCCTCGGCGAGATCGCCGGCCGACGGGTCGCCTTCCTGCCGCGGCACGGACGCGGCCACCATCTTCCGCCGCACCGGATCAACTACCGGGCCAACCTGTGGGCGCTGCGGTCACTCGGGGTGCGCCAGGTGCTCGGCCCGTGCGCGGTGGGCGGCCTGCGGCCCGAATACGGGCCGGGCACGCTGCTCGTCCCGGACCAACTGGTCGACCGTACGAAGTCCCGGGTGTCGACGTACTTCGACGGGCTGCCGCTGCCCGACGGCACCGTGCCGAACGTGGTGCACGTCTCGCTGGCCGACCCCTACTGCCCGGCCGGACGGGCCGCCGCGCTGAAGGCGGCGCGTGGGCGTGACTGGGAGCCCGTGGACGGCGGCGCGCTGGTCGTGATCGAGGGGCCGCGCTTCTCCACCCGCGCCGAATCGTTGTGGCACCGGGCGCAGGGCTGGTCGGTGGTGGGCATGACCGGCCACCCGGAGGCGGCGCTCGCCCGCGAACTCGAGCTCTGCTACACGTCGCTGACCCTGGTCAACGAACTGGATGCCGG
>NZ_JBQQCE010000391.1:0-9307 GCF_052245645.1 Streptomyces sp. KR55
CGTGCAGCCACTTCTGTGAGGCCTTCAGGTCCTGTGCGGAGCGGTCCCACTCGTCGAGCTTGTCGATAAAGGCTTCGCGGGCCTCGCCGCTCCAGGACAGCACTACCGGTTCCACCCGGTCGTAGAGGTCGTCGAGCTTGCCGTTGAGCTGCTTGAGGATGTCTTCCAACTCGCCCGCCAGGTGTTGAAGCGTTGCGAGCTCGACGGTTATGTGGTCGTCATCGGTGCTGGGCGGCATGTGTTCCCCCGTGCCTGGAGTCGATTCGTGGTGATGCGGATGCCGTACGGCAGTGTCAGAAGCCGTCGAAGCTGCTGTGCGGCCGCGTCGGCGGCTCGGCGGCGGCCGGGTTCGGCGTGGACAGCCGGTCCACCTCTCCGGCGACGTTCACCTCGATCCGGCGGAGCCTGTTCAGTACCTCCAGCTCCCGCTCGGTGAACCCGTCCCGGCTCATCCGCACCGCGGACTCCAGCAGTTCCATCACTTCGCGGATGCGCACCGCGTCCTCGGCAGCGGCTCGGTGGAAGGCCCGGTAGGCCGACCCCGCCGGACCCTGCCAGCCCGCCTCGATGGTGTCGACGATGCCGTCCATGCGCCGTACCTGCCGGTTCAGGTACTCCTGCATGTCGTTCAGATCGTCGGCGAGCTTGGTCAGGTCCTCGTGCTTCGCCCGAAGATCCCTGGTGCCCTTCGGACTCTGCGGCTCCCCCATGACGTATCCCCCGTCACATCAGTCTCCGTGATCCCTCGATTCGCACATGTGAGCTTAGTCCAAGGGAAGTTGGCGGGACAGGAGTGACTGTGGGGACTCACCGGAGCCCCGGGCATCCGCACAGACGCCCGGGCCGGGAAGCGGCCGTGTGGCAGCGGTTCAGGCGATGGACCACGCGATGCCGTCGAGGATGTCGTGCTCGCTCACGACGACCTCGTCCGCGCCGATCCGCTCCATGATCGACAGCAGGACGAGAGCCCCCGCGGCGATGACGTCCACCCGCCCCGGATGCATGGACGGGACGGCCGCGCGCTGGGCGTGGCTGGAGTGCAGCAGCCAGTCGGTGATCTCGCGGACCCTGTCGTGGGAGACACGGGAGTGGTGGATGCGGGTCGAGTCGTACTCGGGCAGGTCCTGGGCGATCGCCGACACGGTCGTCACCGAGCCGGCCAGGCCGACCAGCGTGTGCGCCTCGCGCAGCGGCACCGTCTCCTCGGCGAGGTCGAGGGCCGCCTCGATGTCGGCCCGCATCGCCGCGATCTGTTCCTCGGTCGGCGGGTCGGAGACCACGCCGTCGCGGACCAGGTGCCGTTCGGTCATCCGCACACAGCCGACGTCGACCGAGCGCGCCGCGCGGACGTGGTCCTCGCCGACGACGAACTCGGTCGAGCCGCCGCCGATGTCCACGACGAGGTAGGGCTTGGGGAGATGGTCGTGTTCCGCCAGTTCCCTGGTCGCGCCGGTGAAGGAGAACTCGGCCTCCTGATCCCCGGTGATGACTTCGGGCTCGACGCCCAGAATGTCCATGACGCCGCGCACGAAGTCGTCCCGGTTCTCGGCGTCCCGGGAGGCGGAGGTGGCGACGAAGCGGAGCCGTTCCGCGCCGTGCTCCTTGATGATCGCGGCGTACTCGCGGCAGGCCGCGAAGGTCCGCTCCAGGGCCTCGGGGGCCAGGCGGCCGGTGCGGTCGACGCCCTGGCCGAGCCGCACGATCGTCATGCGGCGGTCCAGGTCGACCAGTTCGCCCGTCTCTGGGTTCGCGTCGGCGACGAGGAGCCGGATGGAGTTCGTACCGCAGTCGATGGCGGCGACTCGGGTCACTGGTCGTTCTCCTCGTTCGGTACGGTCACACAGGCGCCCTTGCGCCACCACTCCGGCAGCATGGCGAGGGCCTCGTCGCCGAGGGGGTTCACGCCGGGGCCGGCGGCCAGCGAGTGGGCGACCAGGACGTGCAGGCACTTCACCCGGTCCGGCATGCCGCCGGCGCTCGGGAAACCCTTCAGCTCCTCGATCTCGTCCCGGCGCCGGATGTAGTCCTCGTGCGCGGCGCGGTAGGCGGCGGCGAGCTCGGGGTCGGTCTCCAGGCGGGCCGTCATCTCCTTCATCACGCCGTTCGCCTCCAGGGTGCCGATCGCCGAGGACGCCTTGGGGCAGGTCAGGTAGTACAGCGTCGGGAAGGGCGTGCCGTCGGGCAGCCGCGGGGCGGTCTCCACGACGTCCGGCTGCCCGCACGGGCACCGGTGCGCGATGGCGCGCAGCCCGCGCGGCGGCCGGCCGAGCTGCTGCTTGAAGGCCTCGACGTCCGCGTCGGTGGGCTCGGTGCGCGGGGTGGGCGGCGGGGGGGTCTCCATGACGTTCTTTCTCTTGTGTTCACTGGTCGGAGGCATCGGACTTGTCGACGCCGTCCCAGACGTTCGCGTACCAGGGGCGGTCGGCCGCCCCGGAGTCGGCGTGCGACTGCTGTGCCGCGTCCGGGTCGATCACGACGTAACCGGTCTCCCCGGGCATCACATAGTGCAGTCGCTGCCGGATCTGCTGCTCCGCGTACGCGTCGTCCTGCCAGCGTGCCTTGAGGTCGCGCAGTTCCTCGACCCGCTGCCGGGCCTGTTCCTGCTGCCGCTGGAGGTCGGCGATCTCGGCGCGCTGGGCGACGTACTGCCTTATCGGATAGGCGAGGGCGACCACCAGCGAGCAGACGACGAGCGCGAGCAGTGCGGCGCGGCCGGTCAGCCGGGAGCGGCGGGCCTGGCGACGGGTCTGGGAGCGGTAGACGCGGGCGGCCGTCTGCTCGCCGAGCAGCCGGATCCTGGTCGTGGTGGAGAAACCCCGGTCCCTGGCGGCCATCTCCCACTCCCGTCACACACGCGCGTACGTCCCCGCACACGGTACGGGACCGAGTACGGGGACGTACGTACGACGCTTCCTACGAGGCCCTGCTCAGCCCTTGAAGCGGGGGAACGCGGAGCGGCCGGCGTACACCGCGGCGTCGTCGAGGATCTCCTCGATGCGCAGCAGCTGGTTGTACTTGGCGACGCGCTCGGAGCGGGCCGGGGCGCCGGTCTTGATCTGGCCGCAGTTGGTGGCGACGGCCAGGTCGGCGATGGTGACGTCCTCGGTCTCGCCGGAGCGGTGGGACATCATGCACTTGAAGCCGTTGCGCTGGGCGAGCTCGACGGCGTCCAGGGTCTCGGTCAGCGAGCCGATCTGGTTGACCTTGACCAGCAGGGCGTTGGCGGCGCCCTCCTCGATGCCCTTGGCCAGGCGCTCGGGGTTGGTGACGAACAGGTCGTCGCCGACGAGCTGGACCTTGTCACCGAGCTTGGCGGTGATGGTCTTCCAGCCCTCCCAGTCGTCCTCGAACAGCGGGTCCTCGATGGAGACCAGCGGGTAGGCGTCGACCAGCTCGGCGTAGTACTCGGTCATCTCGGCGGCCGAGCGCGCCTTGCCCTCGAAGAGGTAGGAGCCGTCCTTGTAGAACTCGGACGCGGCGACGTCGAGCGCGAGGGCGATCTGCTCGCCGGGGGTGTAGCCGGCCTCCTTGATCGCCTCGAGGATGAGGTCGAGGGCCTCACGGTTGGAGCCGAGGTTGGGGGCGAAGCCGCCCTCGTCGCCGAGGCCGGTGGCCAGGCCCTTGCTCTTCAGGACCTTCTTGAGGGTGTGGTAGACCTCGGTGCCCCAGCGCAGGGCCTCGGAGAAGGACTCCGCGCCGATCGGGGCGATCATGAACTCCTGGATGTCCACGTTGGAGTCGGCGTGCGAGCCGCCGTTCAGGATGTTCATCATCGGCACCGGCAGCAGGTGCGCGTTCGGGCCGCCCAGGTAGCGGAAGAGCGGCAGGTCGCTGGCCTCGGAGGCGGCGTGCGCGACGGCGAGCGAGACGCCGAGGATGGCGTTGGCGCCGAGCGAGCCCTTGTTGTCGGTGGCGTCCAGGTCGAACATCGCCTGGTCGATCAGGCGCTGCTCGGTGGCGTCGTAGCCGACCAGCTCAGGGCCGATCTGCTCGATGACGGCCAGGACGGCCTTCTCGACGCCCTTGCCCTGGTAGCGGTTGGGGTCGCCGTCGCGGAGTTCGATGGCCTCGAAGGCGCCCGTGGAGGCGCCGGACGGGACGGCGGCACGACCCGTGCTGCCGTCGTCGAGGCCGACCTCGACCTCGACCGTGGGGTTGCCTCGGGAGTCCAGGATTTCCCGGGCTACGACGACGTCGATGGACGGCACGAGCATCTCCTTCGTGGATGTGACGCGGTTTAGCAGGACCGCAGCGGCTCTGCGAGACGAGCCTAACCGGCTCCGTGGGATCGGCCAGCCGGTCGCCCACCCCGTGGACGGAACCGATCGTAAATTGTTTCCGAATGGAACAAAGACGGTTCCTCAAGAATGAGGGCCCGAGCGGAGAACGAGGGCCCGAGCGAAGAACGAGGGCCCGAGCGGTGACACAAAAGCCCCGCCCCGGCGCGTACGGGGGAACACGCACCGGGGCGGGGGCCCGTGGGGACGGGGGGACCCTCACGGGGTCTGCGAAGCCCGGATTACTTCAGGTCAGGTGAAGCTGCCGGGCCGGGTAGATCCGGATTACTTCAGGTGCAGCTGCTGACCCGGGTAGATGAGGTCGGCGTCCTCGACGATGTCCTTGTTCAGCTGGAACAGCTTCTCCCAGCCGCCCTCGACGTCGTGCTCCGCGGCGATGGTGCTGAGCGTGTCGCCGGTGACGACCTTGTACTCGCCGTCGCCCTTCTCGACCTTCTCACCGGTCGGGGTGGTGACGGTCTTCTGCGCCGGGCGCTCCTGCGAACGGGAGGCCGGCTGCTGTTCGGTCGAGCGGGTGGTGGTCTCGGTGCTGCTCTGCGAGGAGCCCTCCGAGGAGGAGTCGCTCGCGCCGCCGCCGGTGTACGTGGCGTTCGACAGGCCCGTGCCGCAGTGCGGCCAGGCACCCTTGCCCTGACCCGCGAGCACCTTCTCGGCGATCTGGATCTGCTGCTCCTTGGTGGCCTGGTCGGCCGTGGCGGCGTACTGCGTGCCGCCGTACGCGGCCCAGGTGGAGGCGGAGAACTGCAGACCGCCGTAGTAGCCGTTGCCGGTGTTGATGGACCAGTTGCCGCCCGACTCGCACTGGGCGACGGCGTCCCACTCGGAGGTGGTGGCGGCGGAGGCGCTGCCGGCCGCCATCAGCGGGGCCGCGACGGCGGCGGCGCCGGTGACACCGACGACGGCTATGGCACGAGCGGCCTTGGACGGACGACGGTGCTTGCCCTTGCTGGAAAACAGCATGGATGGATCCCCTCACCGACGCCTGCGAGGTGAGCTGTCGGGTTCGGGCCGGTTGAGTTGCCCGGTCACGCCCCTGTGGGGAGGCGTGACTTCACCCCAAGCCGTACGGGCTCAACTGCCCGGTGCGGCGCTTACCTTGGGTCCCCCGCTCCTGCCTACGGCGCTTGACGCGACGACTGTTCCCGGACGGCCGCTGGCAGGATTCGGCGTTGCGGCAGCCGGGGCTCGCGTTGGCGAGCGGTCATGACCGTAGACACGCGATTGGCGGAATTTCAAAGAGGATCAGGGCCTCTGAGACTCATCCCACACTTTCACCAAACCGGACATTAGACGCTAAGTGGGACGTGAACTCCCGCTACTTTTCGCCCGGTTCGACCCCGACATCCAGCGTCTGACCGGGGATGATGTAGTTGGGGTCGGCGCCGACGATCTCCTTGTTGTCCGCATAGAGCACGGACCATCCCCCTTGGACGCCAAGGGAGTCGGCGATACCCCAGAGACTGTCCCCCTCGCGCACGGTGTACGACCCGTCGGCGGCATCGCGGGGGGAGGCGCTGTCGCGTGAGGCGTGACGCCCCGAGGACTCGGTTGTACGAGCGCCGGCGGCATCCTCGTCGGCGCTGTCGCCGCGATGCTTGCCCGTACCGGTGTCGATCAGGCCGGAATCGCCTTCACTCTGCCCCGAGTTGTCCGAGTCGGTGGCCTTCGGGGTGGCTGTGGGAGAGCTGTCGGATTCCTGAGAGTTGTCCGGAGTGGAGTCGGCGGGCGTCGGGCTCGCGGAACCGTCCGTCGCATTCGATGACGAGTCAGACGATGGGGACGGCATGGTGGATTCAGTCGAAGACTCTGCCGAATCAGACGAACCGGACGAGCTGGAGGAACCGGACGAGTTGGACAAGCCGAACGAGTTGCGCAGGCTCTCGGAAGTGTCCGACGAGGCGTCACCGGCCACACCCGTGTCCACGTCGACCGAACCCTTGTCCGCGTTGAGACCGGCGGTGAGTCCGCAGGTGCCCCATGCGCCCACACCCTGGTCCGCGAGGATCCGCTCGGCGACGGCTATCTGCTGCGAACGGCTGGCCTGGTCGGCGCTGGCCGCGTACGTGAGGCCGCCGTACCGCTCCCAGTCCTCCTGGGACAGTTGCAGCCCGCCGTAGTACCCGTTGCCCTCGTTGGCGCTCCAGGAGCCGCCGCTCTCGCACTCCGCCACCCGGTCCCACGTCGTGCCGCTGGCCGCGCTCGCGCCGGTGGCGCCGAGGAGCGGGATGGCGATGGCGGACCCGGTCACGCCGGCCGCGACAACGAGGGCTGGAGCCTGGCGGGGGCGACGGTGACGACCGTTCCCGGAGAGCATGCGGGGACCTTTCGCGAGACAGCAGTGACCGGCGCGGCGGGTGGTGTTCGACGTCGCGCTGATGGGTGAACGTATCGGCAGTCGATCACTTGTCACAAGTTAACGTCGCGCAGATCACGTGAAGATCACAGAGTTGAGGTTGTGTCACGTTTTCGGTGCCGGAGTGGAGCGTTCCGGTCGAATCCGGGGGCTGGAGGGGCCGGGAGGCCGGGGGGCCGGTTTACGAGATGGGAGTGAACTCCACGGGCAGCGTGCGCAGTCCGCGCATGATGAGGCCGCCGCGCCATCGCAACTCGCTCGGGTCCACGGCCAGTCGGAGGTCGGGGAGGCGGGTGAGGAGGGTCGCGAGGGCAGTCTGCCCCTCCAGGCGGGCGAGCGGCGCGCCGAGGCAGTAGTGGATGCCGTGCCCGTAGCCGAGGTGCTGGTTGTCACGGCGGGCGAGGTCGAGGGTGTCCGGATCGGCGAACCGCTGCGGATCCCGGTCCGCGGCGGCGAGTACGACGAGCACGGGGTCGCCGGGCGCGATGTCCTGCCCGCCGATGGTCAGCGGCTGCGTGGCGAACCGCCAGGTGGCCAGCTCCACCGGGCCGTCGTAGCGCAGGAGTTCCTCGACCCCGGTTTCCAGGAGGCCGCGGTCGCCGGTGGCGAGGGCCTGCTGGAGGCGGGTGCGCTGTTCGGGGTGGGTGAGCAGGGCGTAGGTGCCGTTGCCGATCAGGTTGACGGTGGTCTCGAACCCGGCGAACAAAAGGATGAACGCCATCGCGGCGGCCTCGTTCTCGGTGAGGTGCTCACCGTGGTCGGAGGCACGGATGAGGCCGGAGATGAGGTCCTCGCCCGGGGCCGGTTCGGCGGAGAGCGACTCACGCTTGCGGTGGATGAGGTCGGCAAGGTAGCCGCGCATCTTCTTCACCGACCGCGCGACCCCGCCCCGCGGCCCTCCCCCGTGCCGGATCATCATGCCCGCCCAGTCCCGGAAGTCGTCCTGGTCCTCGCGGGGGACGCCGAGCATGTCGCAGATGGCGTAGATGGGGAGCGGGAAGGCGAACTCGTGGATGAGGTCGGCGGAGCCGTTGCGGGCGAACCGGTCGAGGAGGTCGTCGGTGAGCTCCTGCACACGGGGCGCGAACTCGGCGACGCGGCGGGGCGTGAAGGCCTTGGAGACGAGCCGGCGGAGGCGGGTGTGGTCCGGCGGGTCGATGTTGAGCAGATGCGTCATCAGCTCCGCCTTGCGCTCACCGGGGATACCCGTCTTGCCCTTGGCGTGTGCGGGCTCGTCGTGGTGGGCGGGGTTCTTGCTGAGCCGCTGGTCGGCGAGGGCCTGCTTGGCGTCGGCGTAACGGGTGACCAGCCAGGCCTCCACACCGCTGGGAAGCCGTGTCCGGCGGACAGGGGCGTGCTCACGGAGCCAGGCGTAGGCCGGGTAGGGGTTGGTGGCGAACTCCCACGTGAAGAGCTCGGGGGCGTCCTGGTGGGGGCTCGGGCGGTGGGGCTGGCTGGTCACCCGTTGACGGTATCCGGAGGCGGAGGGGCGGGTGACATCGGTCGCCGGGACGGCATCGGTCGCCGGGCGACGTCAGTCGCCGACCGGCGGGTGACGTCAGTCGCCGGTCCCGGCTGTGTCGGAATCCGTCCGCTGGCCCCGGCTGTCGGTCTCCTGTCCCCCGCTCTCGGTCTCCCTGATCGCATCCCGGTAGGCCCGCGCCGCCGCCCGCAGCGCCGCTTCCGGGTCGACGCCCTCCGCCTCGGCCCGTATCGCCAGCGCCAACAGCTCGTACCCGACGCCCTCGGTCTTCGGCAGAGGCACCTCCAGGCCCGCCGTACGCACCCGGGACGCCAGCTTCGCCGCGAGGGCCAGGCCGGGCTGGTGCAGGGGGATGCCCTCCGTCACCGACGTCCGCCGCTTCTCCTGCGCCTTCGTGCGCAGCCAGTGCTCCTTGACCTCCTCGGGCGTCGAGGCCGTCTCGTCCCCGAAGACATGCGGATGGCGGTGGATGAGCTTGGCGACAATGCCGGCCGCCACGTCGTCGATCGAGAAGGGCGCGTCCGGGTCCTCCTCGGCTATCCGGGCGTGGAAGACGACCTGGAGGAGGACGTCACCGAGTTCCTCGCGCAGCTCGTCGCGGTCGCCGTCCTCGATCGCCTCGACGAGTTCGTACGCCTCCTCGATGCCGTACTTCGCCAGGCCCTGGTGGGTCTGCCGGGACGACCACGGGCATTCGGCACGGATGCGGTCCATGACCTGCACGAGGTCGAGGAGGCGGGCGCCCGGCAGGTCGTAGGAGGCGGGGAGCAGCTCCAGCTCCGGCATCCGGACGCGTCCGGTGCCGGCGAGGCGGGCCAGGCCGTCGGTCAGCCCGGGCTCGCCCTCGCCCGTGGCGACGACCACCACGGTGTGCCCGTCGGCGCACACATCGACCAGTTCCTCGGCGGTCGGGGACTCCTCGGCCACGGCTATCCCCGCCTCGCGCAGATACGGCAGCTGCGGGTGTGCCCCGTCCGCGCAGAGCACCCGGTCGGCGGTGCGCAGCGCCTGCCACGCCGGCCAGGAGAGCAGGCCGGGCGCGACACGGTGGCTGGTGGTGAGCAGGACGATCCGGCCGGGGGTGAGGTCGGAGCTCGTGTCCGGGGCGCCTTCGAAGCTGGTTGCGTTCACGATCCGAACGTAACCCACGCCGCCGACAAGCCCCCGAGTTAT
>NZ_JBQQCE010000392.1:0-9292 GCF_052245645.1 Streptomyces sp. KR55
CGGATCGCCCTCCGCGGGCGCACAGCCGCGGCCGACGGCCGGCGGATCGTCGTCCGTGGCTGCCGGGCCGAGCCGTGCTGTGTAGGGCCCGCCGCCACCCAGTCGCAGCCACGCGACCGTCCACAGCACCCCCACGGCCCCGAGCAGTCCGAACACGGCGCGCCAACCGAGGGTGTCGCTGACCAGGATGACCAGTGGCGCGGCCAGCACGGTGCCGCCCGCGCCGCCGGCGACGACGACGGCCGACGGAAGGGCGCGCCGTTTCTCCGGGAACCAGGTGAACGCGGTGTAGTTGGCGAGCGGATAGCCCGGCCCCTCACCCGCCCCGAGCACCACCCGGGTGGCGACGAGCGCGCCGAATCCGGCGGCGGGGAGGAGGATCGGCAGCTGAGCCGCCGCCCACACGAGGGCGAGCACGGCGAGCAGGGGCCGGGGGTGGATGCGGTCGCCAAGGAAGCCGACCGAGACGGCGGAGAGGCTGAAGAGCAGATAGAAGCTGCTGGCGATGGTGCCGAACTCGGTGGCGGTGAGCCCGAGATCGTCCTTGATGGGCCCCGCGGTCAGCCCGAGGACGGCCTTGTCGGCGGCGTTGATCACGATGAACAGGGCCAGCAGGACGAGGACGGTCCGGGCGCGGGGCCCGGTGCCGTCGGACGCGGCAGGCTCGGTGCGCGCCTCCACGGTCATACCCGGGCCGGCCGTTCGTCGTGCCGGTCGAAGAGGAACTTCATCCGGGCCCCCTTTGCCCCGAGCAGACCCCCATGCTCCGAACAGAGCTCAGCGGAACGGAACAGGTCCGTTCCGTCTGGCCGGGAACGTACACCCGCCCGGAACGGAACGCAACCGTTCCGTCTGGTGTTAACCTCCCGCAGTGGACTCGACCAGGGACTCGACCGGCAGAAGCGCACTGGCCCCCCGCAGGCCCACCGGCTCCGCGGCGCTCCGGGAGTCGGTGACGGAGACGATCCGGCGGGCGGTGTTCGAGGAGCTGGCCGAGACCGGGTACGCCCGGATGTCGATGGAGGCCGTCACCCGCCGGGCCCGCGTCGGCAAGGCCGCCCTCTACCGCCGCTGGCCCACCAAGGAGGCCATGGTGGTGGAGCTGGTCTCCGAGGCCGCCGCCTCCCACCTGCCGGTGACGGCCGACTCCGGTTCGCTGCCCGCCGACGTCGAGCGCTTCGTCCGCGACACGATGGCCGACCTGCGCCATCCCCTGGTCGGCCGGATCGTCCCGGACCTCGTCGCCGAGTCGGCCCGCAACCCGTCCCTGCGCGACGCGCTGCACGAGGCGGTCCTCGCGCCCCGGCGTGCCGCGGTGGCGACCATCCTGCAGCAGGCGGTGGACCGCGGTGAGCTGCCGGCGGACATCGACATGGGCCTGGCCGTCGACCTCTTCGGCGCCCCGCTGTACTTCAGGATGCTGGCGGTCGGCGGCCCCACCGACGACGCCTACGTCACCCGCCTCACCCACGCCGTGCTGGCCGCCCTCGCCGCGAGCCGCTGACCTGCGCCCCGGGCCGCGTTTTTGTCACGCGCATGCGTAGACGCGCCGCACGGCAAGCACCTACGGTCTCCGGGCAGCCAAGCCCTGGAGTGCCGGATGCGCCGTAGCTCCTCGCCCCTCGCCCTGCTCCTGCTGGGCCTGGGTGTCTTCCTGCTGGTCCTCGCGCCCATGCTCGCGTGGTACGTCAAGCCGCGCGCGGCGGTGAACCCGGTCGACATCGATGTGACCGCGGTCTACACCGGCACGGGCAGCTACTTCGACGTCGACGAGGCCGAGACGCTGCGCGACCGGCGGATCACGGTCACGCAGCGGGTGCGCGGCGACGTCGGTGACAGCGAACGCAGCGGCCGGGCGGTGTGGGACGTGGTCACCACGGTCGACACGGACAAGTCCCTGCCGGCCGCCGATCCGCATGACGCGCTGGACTTCTCCACCGCCCGCTGGGTCACCGACCGCCTGACCAACCGGCCGGCGCACTGCTGCCGGGAGCAGCCGTACCACGAGGGCGAGGCCTACCTGAAGTTCCCCTTCGACGTGCAGAAACGCCCGTACCGCTGGTGGGACAGCCAGCTCGGCGCGACGGTCACCCTCTCCTACCGGGGCACCGAGAAGATCCGCGGCTACCAGGGGTACGTCTTCACAGGCACCGTTCCTCCGACAAAGATCGGTACCCGTCAGGTTCCGGGGGCCCTGGTCGGCCGGCCCGAGGCGGCGCAGGTGTTCGCCGAGGAGTGGTACTCCAACCACGGCATCAAGCTGGTCGTCGACCAGGCCACCGGCCGTGTTCTCTCCGCCCAGCTGGGCCCCCGCCAGACCCTGCGTGCACCGGGCGGCACCAAGGACGCCGTGGTGCTCCTGGACGTGCCGAAGCTGAGCCACACTCCGGCCACGCAGGAGTTCGCGGTCGGCAAGGCCGAGGAGGACAGGGTGCGGCTGCGCGCGGTCGGGCGGACCGTGCCGATCGGTGCGGCCGCGGCGGGGTTCGTCCTCGCGGCCGCGGGGGGTGTGCTGCTGGTACGCGGGCGGGCGCGTCCCGAGGACGGGTGACGCGCGCGCCGCAAGGGACCCCGAGAGCGTCCTGTGGGAGTCGTCGACGTGGTCAGGCGCCGCAGGAGCGCAGGAACTTCCGGGTGCGGACCGCGATCGGCAGGGGCTTGTCCGGCTCGCAGGGGTACATGTCCTGCTCGACGATCGCGAACAGCTCGATGCCCAGCCCCTGCGCCGCAGCCAGCACCGGCTCCAACTCCGGTACACCGGACGGGGGTTCGCACATCACCCCGCGCTGCACGGCCGGCCCGAACGGCACCCCGCCCGCGACGACGTCGGCGAGGATCTCCGGGTCGACCTGCTTGAGGTGCAGGTAGCCGATGCGTTCGCCGTACGTCTCGATCAGCTTGACGCTGTCGCCGCCGCAATAGGCGTAGTGCCCGGTGTCCAGGCAGAGGTTGACCAGCTCGGAGTCGGTGGAGTCGAGGAAGCGCTCGACGTGCGCCTCGGTGTCGATGTGGGTGTCGGCGTGCGGGTGGACGACGATGTCGAGGCCGTACGTCTCCTTGACCTCGTGGCCGAGGCGTTCCATGCCCTTGGTCAGGTGGGCCCACTGCTCGGCCGTGAGCTCCGGCGGCTCCAGGATCTCGGCGGTCTTGTCGTCGCGCCAGAACGACGGGATGACCACGAGGTGCCGCGCGCCCATGGCCCGGGTGAGCGCGGCGACCTGGCTGACGTGCTCCCAGGTGGACTCCCAGACGGACGGCCCGCGGTGCAGGCCGGTGAAGACCGTGCCCGCGGACACCTTCAGGCCGCGCTTGTCGACCTCGTCGGTGAGCCGGGCCGGGTCGGTCGGCAGATAGCCGTACGGGCCCAGCTCGATCCAGGAGTAGCCCGCCTCGGCAACCTCGTCCAGGAAGCGTTCCCAGGGCACCTGCTGAGGGTCGTCGGGGAACCAGACGCCCCAGGAGTCCGGCGCCGAGCCCACCCGGATACGGTCGAGGGAAGGGGCGGTTGCCATGTCAGGAGGTCCCTTCGGAAGAAGCGGGTGTTGCTTTCGCGGGCGCGGTGAGGTCTTCCTCTTCCGGAAGCTCCTCGACATCGACGCCGCGGACCTGGGCCAGCTCGTGCTTGAGAGCGGCGAGTTCGGTGCCGCCGGCCATGTGGTTGGTCAGCTCCTCGAGGCCGATCTCGCTGCGGTCGGCGCTCAGTTCCAGGGTGCCGAGGCGCAGGACGCTGAAGTGGTCGCCGACCATGTAGGCGTGGTGGGGATTGTGGGTGATGAAGATGACGCCGAGTCCGCGGTCGCGGGCGGCGGCGATGTACTTCAGGACCACGCCGGACTGCTTGACGCCCAGGGCGGCGGTCGGCTCGTCCAGGATGAGGACGCGGGCGCCGAAGTAGACGGCGCGGGCGATGGCCACGCACTGGCGCTGGCCGCCGGAGAGCGTGCCGATGGGCTGCTCCAGGTCGTCGAGGACGATGCCCATGTTGCGCAGTTCCTCGTCGGCGGTCTTCTTCATCCGCTCGATGTCGAGGCGGCGGATCGGCCAGGGGCCCTTGGTCATCTCGGAGCCGAGGAAGAAGTTGCGCCACACCGGCATCAGCGGGACGGTCGCCAGGTCCTGGTAGACGGTGGCGATGCCCCGGTCGAGGGCCTCGCGCGGGGTGGTGAAGCGGACCGGTTCTCCGTCGACGAGGAACTCGCCCTCGGTGTGCTGGTGCAGCCCGGAGATGATCTTGATCAGGGTGGACTTGCCGGCGCCGTTGTCGCCGAGGACGCAGGTCACCTTGCCCGGGTGGACGGCGAGGTCGACGCCGTGCAGGGCGCGGATGTTGCCGTACGACTTCCCGGCGCCGCGCAGTTCGACGATCGGCCGGTCCTGCTCGGGGACGGTGTCCTTCAGGACGGCTCCGTGGGTGCCGGTTCCGTTGGCGTTGGTCATTGCGTCACCTCCGGGTCGCCGTGCGACGGACCCACAGATTGATGAGGACGGCCCCGAGCAGCATCACACCGAGGAAGGCCTTGAACCAGTCGGGGTTCCACCCGGCGTAGACGATGCCCTGGTTCACCATGCCGAACATGAAGGCGCCGAAGACCGGGCCGATGGCGGAGCCGTAGCCGCCGGTGAGCAGACAGCCGCCGATGACGGCCGCGGCGATGAAGATCAGCTCCTGGCCGACACCCTCGCCGGACTGCACGGTGTTGAAGGAGAACAGCTGGTGCATGCCGACGAACCAGGCACCGAAGCCGACCAGCATGAACAGCGTGATCTTGGTGAAGGTCACCGGGACACCGACGGCCCGCGCGCTCTCCTTGTTGCCGCCGACCGCGAAGATCCAGTTGCCGTACTTGGTGCGCAGCAGCACCCAGGTGGCCAGGGCCGCGAACACCAGCCACCACACGACGGTGATCTTCACCTGGACGCCGCCGACGTCGAAGGACGAGGCGAAGATCGCCCGCGCCTGGTCGAAACCGTCCATGTTGCTGATGTCGTCGGTCGCGACGTTGCCGGTGACCAGCTTGGTCACCGCGAGGTTCACGCCCTGCAGGATCAGAAAGGTGCCCAGCGTGACCAGGAAGCTCGGCAACCCCGTTTTGACCAGCATCCAGCCGTTGAACGCACCGATGCCGAGCGACACCACGAGCGCGACGATCACGCCCATCCAGACGTTCAGGGTCAGCTGGTAGCTGAGCATGCTCGCGGTCAGCGCCGAGGTGATCACGGCGACACCGGCCGACAGGTCGAACTCGCCGCCGATCATCAGCAGCGCCACGGGCAGCGCCATGATCCCGATGGTCGACGCCTGGTACAGGACCGTGGCCATCGAGGAGCCCTGACGGACCGAGGGCGCCGCGATCAGGAAGAAGACGAACACCGCGACGGCGCCGAGGAAGACACCGACCTCGGGCCGGGCGAGCAGCCGCAGCGCCAGGGGACGCTGCCGGGTCCGCCCGTCGGACTGCTTGGGGCCGGGGGACGGCGGTGTGCTCACCGCCGGCGCAGCCTGCTGGGTCATGCTCATCACCGGGTGCCCTTCGCGGCGAACTCGGCGATCCGCTCGACATTGGACTTGTCGACGAACGCCGGGCCGGTCAGCACCGGCTGCTCACCGCCGCCGCTGTAGTTGCCGTTGTTCTTGAAGAGCCACAGGGAGTCGACCGCGAGGTAGCCCTGGAGGTAGGGCTGCTGGTCGACGGCGAACTGGATGTCGCCCCGCTCGATGGCGCTGGTGAGCTCCTTGTTGAGGTCGAAGGTGGCGACCTTGGCCTGGCTGCCCGCCTCGGACACCGACTGCACCGCGGTCAGCGCGAAGGGGGCGCCGAGCGTGACGACGTAGTCGAGGGAGCTGTCCTGCTTCAGCTTGGCGGTGATCGTCGACTTCACGGACGGCATGTCGGTGCCGTTGACGTTCAGGGTCTCCGTGGTGCCCGAGAACGTCTTCTTCACCCCGTCGCAGCGCTGGGTGAGGCCGATGTTGCCCTGCTCCTGGATGACACAGACGGCCTTCTTCGCGCCGACCTCGTTGAGCCGCTTGCCCAGCGCCTCACCGGCCACCGTCTCGTCCTGGCCGAAGAACTCCAGCAGGCCGAGGTCCTTCCAGTCGCTCACCCCGGAGTTGAGTCCGACCACGGGTATGTCGGCCGCCTCCGCCTTGCCGATGACGCTCTTGAGGGCGTCCGGCTTGGCGAGGGTGACGGCGATACCGTCGACCTTCTGGTCGATCGCGTTCTGCACCAGGTTGGCCTGGTTGCCGGCGTTGGGGTCGGCGGAGTAGACGAGCTTGATGTTGTCCTTGGCGGCGGCGGCCTCGGCACCCTTGCGCACGATGTCCCAGAAGGTGTCGCCGGGCGCCTGGTGGGTGACGAGCGCGACCGTCATCCGGGGCGTGGTGGCCTTGCCTGCCGAGGCACCGTCCGCTCCCTCCTCGGCCTTCTTGCCGCCGGAGCTGCTGGAGCAGCCGGCGAGCACCAGGGCCGCCGCCGCTGCCACGGCCAGGGCGGGGATGATTCTGCGAGAGCGGTCCATCTTTCCTGCACCTCACTGTGCGACCGGGGGAAAGGCTGTGTTGGGACCGGATCCAACTCCCTTGGCGCCACCACTGTCAATACTTTGTTAAGACATCATTTCACAAACAGGTCAGAATGTAAGTACAAAGTGCTACGGTGGGCTGCGGGAGGGATGCCATGCCCAGCACTGACTCCGGACTCGCCGCCGTACGCTTCACAGTCGACCGCACCAGCCCCGTACCCCTCTATCACCAGCTTGCACAGCAGTTGGAGGCGGCCATCGAGCGCGGGGTGCTCACCCCCGGCGACCGCCTCGGCAACGAGGTCGACCTGTCCGTACGTCTCGGACTGTCCCGGCCCACGGTCCGCCAGGCCATCCAGTCCCTGGTCGACAAGGGTCTGCTGGTCCGCCGCCGGGGCGTCGGCACCCAGGTCGTCCACAGCCAGGTCAAGCGCCCGTTGAAGCTCAGCAGCCTCTACGACGACCTGGAGGCCGCGGGCCAGAGCCCCACCACGCGCGTGCTGCGGGCCGGGTCCGTGCCGGCCCCACCCGACGTCGCGGCCGCTCTCGGCATCACCGAGGACAGCGAGGTCACCGTCCTGGAACGGCTCCGCTGCACCCACGGCCGGCCGGTGGCCTTCCTCGTCAACTACCTGCCCACAGACCTGCTGCGCCTGAACACCGAGGCCCTCGAATCCACCGGCCTGTACCGCATGATGCGCTCCGCCGGCATCACCCTGCACAGCGCCCGCCAGTCCATCGGCGCCCGCTGCGCCACCGCCGAGGAGGCCGCACTGCTTCAGGAGCGGGAGGGCGCCGCGCTCCTGACCATGCAACGCACGGCCTACGACGACACGGGCCGCGCCGTCGAGTACGGGACGCACATCTACCGCGCGTCCCGGTACGCGTTCGACTTCCAGTTGCTGGTACGACCCTGACGTCAGTGCGCCGCGTCGAGGCGGGCCCGTTGCTCCGCCGACAGTTCCAGGTCCACGGCGGCGAGGTTCTCCTCCAGCTGGGCCGCCGACGACGCCCCCGCGAGCGGAACGACGGGCAGCTCCCCGCCCATCTGCCAGGCCAGCACCACCTGGTTGACGCTCGCCCCGGTCTCCCGCGCCACCTCACGCAGCACGGCCAGCCGGGCCGGCGTTCCGGGGTGGTCGTAGTCGGGCGGCAGCGGCTTGTCCGCACGTCCGTACGCCCCGCCCAGCAGCGGTGAGTAGGCGACCAGCGTCAGCGCGGGCTCGGAGCGCAGATAGCCGAGGAGTTCGGCACCGGCGTGGCCGAGGCTGCCGTCGGGGAAGAGGTCGCTGGGCACGTCGAAGCGGGGCCGCAGATGGCTGTGCTGGTACTGGAGCACCTCGTAGCCGGGCAGCCCGGCCGCGGCAGCCAGGGCACGGGCCCGCTCCACCCGCCAGATCGCCTGGTTGCTGACCCCGAGCAGACCGACGGTGCCCTCCGCGACCAGTGCGGCGAACCCCTCCACGGTCTCCTGGAGGGGAACCCTGTGATCGTCGATGTGCGCGTACAGCAGGTCCAGTTTCTGCACGCCGAGCCGTTCCCGGCTGCGCTCGGCCGACTCGCGGATCACCTTCGCCGACAGGCCCTCCGCGTTGTCGGTGTAGCTGGTGCCGGGAGCGAGCGGGCGGGCGCCGAGCTTGGTGGCGATGACGACCTCGTCGCCGATGCCGCGGCTGCGCCGCCACCGGCCGAGCAGTTCCTCGCTGTGACCGCCCTGGCTGCCGTCGATCCAGAACGCGTAGTTGTCCGAGGTGTCGATGAAGTTCCCGCCGGCCTCGACATAGCGGTCGAGAACGGCGAAGGAGGTCTGCTCGTCCGTGCGCGAGCCGAACAGCATCGCGCCGAGCGCGAGCACGCTGACCTCGCGGCGGTGGCGCGGATCGGTGCCGATGGTGCGGTATTTCATGGTGGTCCCTCCCGTTCGGCCCGCTTGTCCGGGCACGAACGGGAGTCTTCAGTTTGAAGCGCACTTCAGGTCAAGGCCTACGACGGACCCGCAGCTTCGAACCGCATGTCCAGCGGAGCGCTCAGGCGGCCGGCCGGGACAGGGTGCTGCCCGCCCTTGGCGCGCGTGGCCTCGACCGCTTCCCAGTCCTCGGTGCTGAGGTCGGCGAGTGCGGCCGGGAAGACGCCGTCCTGCTCCTTGAGGATGTGGTCGCGCAGCTCGGCCATCGCCTCCATCAGCCGGTCCGGCCAGGTCGGGTCCGAGGGCGTCGCACCGTCGGCGGCCTCGGCCGGCACCGACTCGATCCGGCGGTGCTCGGCCTCCAGGGCGGCGTGCCTGCCCGTGCGGCTCCCGCGGAACAACGGCTGCGTCTGCCGTTCTCACGCCCCAAGGGGGTAGGGCCGGTCGGCCCTACCCCCTCGCCGCGGCCGTGGGGACGATGGACTGATGCTCCAGAACGACGCCTTCCGCGCACTCGACCGGCAGGAGTGCCTGCGCCTGCTCGCCAAGGTGCCGGTCGGCCGCGTGGTCTACACCCGACAGGCACTGCCCGCGGTCCTCCCCATCAACTTCGCCCTCGACACGGATGCCTCCGTCCTGCTGCGCACCTCACCGGACTCGGACCTCGTCCGCGCCATCGACGGCGTCGTGGTCGCCTTCGAGGTGGACGAGTTCGACGCGGCGCCCCGGTCCGGCTGGAGCGTGGTCGTCACCGGTCCGGCCACCGTGGTGACCGATCCCGCCGAGCACGAGCGGCTGTCCCAAGCCGGCCCCGTTTCCTGGATGCCCCTGCGGGACCCGGTGTTCGTGCGGATCGAGTCC